>NZ_BALG01000165.1 GCF_000315235.1 Paenibacillus popilliae ATCC 14706
AGTTGAACAAATACTGACAGCAGAACTGGAAGGTCGCAAGCGTGCGAAACTAAACAAGTTGGTGAACACAGATGGATTTCCCCATCTGAAAACACATATCGCTGGCAAGTAGCTTCTGCACTTTTGGGCTGCCATATTGAGCATTTTTTTCTTGCCAAACACAACTACTGCGGGAAAAGTCGAAATGGAAAATTCAGAGTGAAGCGACAAACGAGCAGAAAGAAATTTCAAGCCGCTCTAAATCGAATGAAGCTATGGATAAAGGCGAACCGAACCCTGCAGGTCAAATCATTGTTAGCTCAACTCAAAGTAAAACTCGTTGGACACTACAGATTCTACGGTATCACCGACAATGGGCCAATGCTATCGAGATACGGGTACGGTATAATGAGGCTGCTATTTAAATGGTTGAATCGAAGAAGTCAAAGAAACAGCTATACTTGGGAGAAATTCTTATTGCTAATGAAAGCCAATCCACTACCAAAACTAAGAATATATTCGAGTGTGTTTTGATGGAACGGGATCCGTGTGAAACTTCTGATGAGGAGCCGTGTGCGTAAATAGTGCAAGCACGGTTCTGCGAGGGGGGAGCGTACAATCCAGTGAAGAAAGGCGCTCCTCTACTCTACAGATGTATGATAAATGTTTGGTAATATATTGAAACTAAGGTCTTTTAGGAGTATAATAGGCATGAAAATACATTTTGGAGGGAGTAAATCATGAAACATGGACCAAAAACTTTACTAGTGACAGCATTTACGGCACTAAGTTTTCTAAGTGCAACTTCTGCATTTGCCGCACAAAATAATTACCACAGTACTTATGATTTTGAGTATGGAGTAGTAACGCACCAGAAATTTAATACTACTGATACACCTTCGTGTTATATTTCTACTGTTCCAAACACAAAAAAAACAACGGGTCTTACTATGTCTAAGATTTTAAGAAAACATGATGGTTTGATTTGGGCAAGTGAGCTTGATGAGAGAGAAGTAAGCGCTACAAGTAATAACGGTGTAACATTAACGGGTGACGGATCAGGAAAATATGATGTTTATTTGAAAGCACGGGAGGATGGTAGAAAGTATGTGGGAAAAGTAAGCGTGTACTGTAACTGGTAAAGAAGAATGGTCATTATGACCATGGGGAGATTCAAAAAGTTAACTGTTTTAAGTTTGGCTGCCATTTGGTTTATCTCAAGCTCTCACTGTTCGTGAGGGCTTTTTGGATGGATAAAAATGTTGCAGGGAGGTGCATTCATAAGACCAACCTTAAGTGCATTGAGTACGATCTTAAGCATCTAATATTTGTGCGCGTGATAGATTGCTAAAACCAGAAAAATAGTATATTATAGGCAGATATGAGATAACCAAAATCAAAGGGAGGGATATCATGCCAAGTGGTGGATATCGTGAGGGTTCAGGACGTAAGCGTCTATCTGACAACAGTTTGAAACGAGTATTGTCCATAACGATGTCAGCGGATGAGTGGGAGCGTATTGATAATCTAATAGCTCAGGGATTTTTTGAGTCTAAGAGTGAGTATTTTCGCAAGCTGCATGAGTCTCAATTTGCGTCTAGAGACAGTTTTAAAGTACCCCAATAATGCTCGAGTTTGGCGTTACCCCATGCTTTATCGTATGGGGTAACAGTATACGGTTTTTTTTACGCTTACATCAAATGTCCGAAACGACAGTGAACCAACGAAAAGGGTCCAATTGAAATTGGCTGACTTATTAGACGAACGCAGAATTGGACAACACGAACTTGCGCGAATGACTGGGGTTGGATATCTCATCTATGAACGAGATGTGTAATCGCTAGACTGTCCGATTACCCCTCGATCATCTTGCCGCAATGTGCGAAGTGGCTAACGTTGATCTATCGGATATCATCAAATTGGTGCCAATAGAAGATGAAGAAACTAAACGATACGTTTAACGTATCAGTGTATAATAAAGGGGTAAAATATTCAAGTAGAGAGGGGATGCTGCAATTGGAAGAGATTAAAGCTCTGCTAATCGCAATCATTGAAAATCAACAAGTAACGAACGCCAAGCTTGACGCTATGGAGATGAGACAAGCGAAGTTTGAAGGCGAAACGAAAGGTAGCTTCGAAGATCTTCAAAAGCAGTTCGACTACATCGCCGGAAAGCTAGGCGAGCATGACCGGGATTTATACGTACTGAAACGAAATCAAGGCTAAGAAGCCCACCGCCCGCCAATCCGACAACCACGAACCCATCCGCAAAAAGCCTTGGGAGAGTCGAAGCCACTGAAAAAGTCCCAATAATTTGAGAAAGGGACAATCACTTATGAAAAATGAGGAGATTGCACCTTATTTTCTGTCCAACGAAGTGTAAACGATCCATCTTTAATTGCTGTCTAATGTAACTTACGATTTGCAGTATATCAATACCGCATCCCGGAGGAACGCCGCACAGCCAACCGCGATGTTATCGTAATAGGCCGTGAAACGCGGATCGTCTCGACCTTTTTTTGAATAAGCCCTTCAAATTTTTCTTTATCGCTCATGATCGTTTCTCCTTTCGCTGCCATTATGGTTTTTCCACGTTGGCAATTAGGTAATCCAGTTGTTTTCGCTTAGCAAGTAGCGCAGTTAGATGGCTTTGGAGTGCCGTCACGCCGTCAAAATCCTTGGTAGATGTGATTTTTTTGATTTCATCAAGCGGTACGCCGAGTTCACGGTAAAAAAGTATTTGCTGCAGCCGGTCAACTTCTATTTTCCCATATATGCGTATCCGTTTTGAACTCATCCGGACTGGAGATAGCAATCCGATTTCATCGTAATACCGTAGCGTTCTCGTGCTGATTCCCGCCAATTTTGCCAGCTTGTTGACACCATGATAAACTATTACGTAACGTAAAGGTAAATAGGGGTATAAAAAATTTTTCCCCTGTGTGCCGAGAGCAGCCAGCTCCATCGCGTCGTCGTGTAGTGTGAAGCCTTTGTCGTCGTCGGCGCTGTTTTCCTTGACCACCTAATAAATCTGAAACAACAGGTTGTTCGCCTGTAAACATTGTCTTGAACAGGACGTTACTATGAAGCGTTTGAACTTATGTCGTAGCGCCGCTCCAATCCGCACGGGCGGCGCTTGCGGCGGATCCGGTTCACCGGTTTACCCTTTTCATATGTATCCTTCTATTGTACGCTAGACATGAAGGTACGGCATAGGCCTCGTGGAAGCTGGCTGTTCGGCGAGCGGACGAGGCGGCATAATGCATGACTTGCCATCCGCAGGCTGCGGTCTGCCGGTGCGGGAGACGATTCGTCCTACGTTGCCGTATTCATTACCTGATCTGAGAAAAGGAGATTATCGACAATGGCTTATTATGCGGCTTTATTGGAAATGAAGGATGCCTCCAAAAACCAAACGTACCGCCAGGTGCACTTGGATTATTTGGACAAGCTGAAGGAGCAGGGCAAGGTGTTCGCCAAAGGCGCCTTCGGCGACGGATCGGGCGGCATGGTCATTTATGCGGCAGATTCAATGGAAGAAGCGCGGCAACTGGCGGAGAACGATCCGTATGTCTTGGAAGGAGTTCGGCATCTGAACCTTCGCGAGTGGAAAATATAGCATGGAGGGTAGGGGGCGGCGACATGTATCACCGATCAGAGACGGCGAGCGGCGGCCCGCCACCGGAGGATGAGGCCCTCGATGAGCTTGCTCTCGGCAAGCTGAACGACGTGCTGCTGCTGGATCGCACGAACGATTGGACGGAGCGGGACCCGCTCTATCCGTTCGCGCTGGACGAACTGTTGTGCAGGCAGACCGGCCGCGGCGGCCCGCCGCTC
>NZ_BALG01000164.1 GCF_000315235.1 Paenibacillus popilliae ATCC 14706
AAACGACCGCGGTCAAAAAAAGCAAGACTTGCACATGTGCCGCGAGTCGCGCATGCCAGCCGTATTGACGGAAAACCTATTTGTCGATGTTGCTAATGACGCTGCGCGGCTAAAACAGCCAGTAGTCATTGAGGCGATTATCGCCGGACATGTTGCCGGGATAGCCAAGTATTTGAAGCTACAGCCGAAAAAAGCACAGCAGGCTAAGCCCAAGCCACCTACCAAGGCTACAAACATCCTGGGCAAGGCATCGGCAACGGTTGAGCAGGCCAAAGCGTGGGCACGGAGCCATAAGGCCCCGGCTGAGTTTATCAAGCTGGCTGATCTATATTGGAAGTTGGCGACGGAGTGCGGCGTTGATCCGGCGGTTGCATACGTCCAATTCGGGCATGAGACCGGGTTTTTGTACCGGGACTGTAAGAGTGCGGCGGGCATAGATGCCAGTTTTTGCAATCCGTGCGGACTTAAAATTAAAGCCGGCGGCGGCGATTACCAGGCATCGGCACATAAACGATTTGATGACTGGCGTACGGGCATCACCGCCCACCTTGACCATTTAGCCTTGTACGCTGGAGCTGCTGGATATCCAAAAAAAGAGACTCCCGATCCGCGGCACTTTGCACACTTACACGGCACTGCTAAAACTGTGGAGGCGTTGGGCGGCAAGTGGGCGCCGTCGCCAACATATGGTACGTGTCTGGCGGACGAGCTATTAAAAATGCGCAAAATGCGGGCGCCTAAGCAACCAGACAAGCCGGCCCTGGATTACAACGGGCATTGGGCAGAGGCGTCTATTCAACGGGTGATGGATGAGGGGATTATGGGTGGCCGTACCGCTGGATTCGCGCCGAATGAGCCGATTACACGGGCTGAAATGGCCGTGGTGTTGGATCGTTTGCTGAAAAAGAATGATGACAATACTCTAAAATGAAGGCATAAACATGCTTTAGTCGAATAAATTAATAATAATCAGAGAAGGAGTTAGGGAAAAAATGGAGAATATAATCAAGGAGATCACAATTAAGGGAGGAAGAAAAGTGGCTGTTAACGACTGGGTTGAATTAGTGTACTCTGAACACGAAGAGTATGTTGGACAAACAGTGAAAGTTGTTGACATTAGGGGAACCAACGTAAGGGTTAATACTGATGACGGAAATGTATTCTGGACCGATGTAGACAATTTATCTCTCTGTTAAAAAAATATCGAGACTTTAGGCTCATCCTGAGATATAATCTTTCTGGAAATTATATCTGAAATTGAAAGGGTGAGCCTTTTTTATGTCGTCAATGGATTTTATCGTGTTTCAAATAGGTACACCAGATGATTTGACGAAAAAGGAAGAGCAGTTTTTTACTTTTCTAAGAAATTACCCTAGGCAACGAGAAGAACGGAATTTGCATTTTTGTATTACGACTGATATTACACTGCAAAATTCCATCATTACGGGGAATCTAAGTCAGGAACATTTACCACTATCTAGCCCGGTTAATGAAAACAAAGAGTATTATGCTCCAAACGACTCGCCGTATTTACATACATTATTTTCTTTAGATCTTCAAAAAAGGTTTTTATTACTGCAATACAGAGACTATCCACCTGCGAATTTGGACAAAGATTTGACCAGAAACAGACTTACGCGAGTTCTTAATGAAGGATTTAATACAGTTTACAAACAACAATTTAACCCAATTCCTACAGAAAAGCCATACGATGATTCAGAGCTAATTGAGTTGTTTAATAAGTATCGTGTTAGTGAATTAAGAGTAAAAATAGGGGACAGTGGGAGATTATTAAGGGACAGTTCTTCAATTTTTGAAGACGCTAATTATAACAAAGTATGGATTGAAGCTTGGAACGAGGATACAAGCAACATTAGTGAAGTCATCTTGAAATCTCCAGGTAGAGGGGGGGATGGTGACCTTAGACTTTCTCCTCTTGCACAAACATTGCTACAAATACCATCAAAAGAAATCGAACAGATAATCTACTGGGATGAAGACGGTAAGCAAAACAAAGTATCCAAAAGAGGTTATGAAAGATTTAAAATTAACGATATCGATATACACACTTATCCTATTACAGCAGTTGAGGTTATTACCACGCAAATATCGCAAAGAAGAAACGAGTTTAGTCAGTTCAACAGGATTAATCTTGGGTGAACCAAGCAGGCGGGTGAACAAAACCCCGTAGACGTATAAATTACACCGTGGTAAGATATAAATAGAAAAGGAGCCGTGTTAGCAGCACGACTCCGAGCAATAGCCGCTTTAAGAGCGGTCGGCATTTGAAATTGTTGTACGAAATAGACCGCAAACCATTCCATGTGGGCGGTCTATTTCTTATGGTTCAAAAGAGCAATGACGACAGTAAAGATCAACGTCAGTAATAGAATAATAAACACACCGAAGTCAATCATAAGCGTCAAAGCGTCTTTTATCTCCATGTAGCGTCACCTCCCTTCCGGGGGGCTAGCCGACCGCGCCATAAAGCCTTTCTATTGCTCGTCTATCATACCATATATTGGGACAGGATACGACAAATTTTTGTAATTGCAACCAGACAAGCTGGGGTTCGTTCCGCGCGCAGGAAGCGGAGGAGAGTTTAAATCGGATGAAACTGTTTACAGCTGCATTAAGCTAGGTAAGAGTATAGCAGTTGCGTGAGAATTTGTGTCGGTCGTAGACTACGAGAGTTTTGTGTAAAAGTTCAAGATTGCCGGAGCGTATCATATGCAGAATTAGCTAGAATTTTGAGTAGATGTAAAAGGCTCTGCCGACAAATGCTGACAGAGCCCTTTTCAATACTAAATTGATTAAATTCATAAAAGATTATTAGGAAAAATAGAAGGAGGACAATATTTATTTATGACGGATTGTCAAGCCAAGTGCGACAGTTCTTCTGAGAAGGATTCGTGAGCAGTCTTCCAGCCCAAACATTTTCGTGGTCGTTGATTGAT
>NZ_BALG01000163.1 GCF_000315235.1 Paenibacillus popilliae ATCC 14706
ATCTAGCGGCTACGGTCGCGGATATCCGCCTACACGGTTGTCATGCATAGCAACCGTTTCACATATATTCTTTGAAAACAGAATTTGGAGTTGATAATTATGGATAGCTGGAGCAATCAAGCATGTTTTGGATACGTGATATTGGCAGCCGAACAGGCGGGATTTAACTGGGAGCAGATTAAAGCACTAACAAAGATAATGTACCGCATCCATGATGAGGTGTCAGTAGTGGAGGCAGCGGAACACTATCGTAAGTCTGAGTATTAATTAATAGGGCTCCGGAGCAATCCGGGGCTTTTGCTTATCCGTTTGTATCATAAACAACCTTCCCGCAGTGAGCGGTGATGGTCGCAGATATCCGAAATTAAAGGACATTATTATTTATCCTTTCATCTTCGTAAGTTATTAACATTACTATTTACAATCATGTCTTCATATACTATAGTGTAGTCGAAAGTTAAATTATTCCAAAGGGAGTGACGTTT
>NZ_BALG01000162.1 GCF_000315235.1 Paenibacillus popilliae ATCC 14706
AAGAAAGGTTGTGGAGAACACATGGGACTGTGGACGAAAGAGCAATTGCGAGCGTTTATCAAAGAGAATAACCTGGTTACCGCTCAGGATGCACAGAATGCCTTAAAGGACTTGTTCGCAGAAACGTTGCAGGAAATGCTCGAGGCCGAGATGGACACCCATCTGGGTTACAAGAAGCATGATGTGCAGAACAAGCGGACGAGCAATAGCCGCAATGGGAAAAGTAAGAAGACAATCACAAGCGAGTATGGCGAGCAGAAGATTACGGTTCCCAGAGACCGTCGTGGCGAGTTCGATCCGGTGGTTATCCAAAAGCATCAATCCAACGTAACGGGCATCGAAGACCAAATTATCGCACTCTACGCCAAGGGTGTCAGCACGCGAGAGATTCAAGATCACCTGCACCCGTTGTATGGCATTGATGTCTCGCCAACGATGATCTCGAACGTGACAAACAAGATCGTTCCACTGATCAAGGAGTGGCAGAATCACCCGTTGCAAACCGTTTACGCTGTCGTGTTCCTGGATGCAATCCACTTCAAAGTGAAGCAGGACGGCGCCATCGTGAACAAAGCGGCTTATATG
>NZ_BALG01000161.1 GCF_000315235.1 Paenibacillus popilliae ATCC 14706
GGAGGGTATAGAGAATGCCTTCCCATGCTGCCCGGAATGTATCCGCCCATGGCCGCCTCATTAGCGGATCAGCCCGACCCGGCCAAGAACCGCCGCCTGCTTGTCCATCATCTCGCGCTCGCTCTTCTCGTCCTGATGCTCATAGCCAAGCAGATGAAGAAAGCCGTGCACGAACAAAAATCCGATTTCCCGTTCAAGTGAATGCCCGTATTCCTCAGCCTGGGCCTGCGCGCGTTCAGTGGAAATGATAATGTCCCCGAGCAGATCATCGTCCAGGCCTTCCAGCTCGGCATCCTCTTCCACTTCGTATAAGATGTCCATCTCTTCATCGGTCGATTCGCGCATCGCGAAGGACAGTACGTCCGTCGGGCGATCGATGCCGCGATACTCGCGGTTCAACGCATGGATAGCCGCGTCGTCGACGAAGGTGAGGGCAACCTCTCCTCCATCCACGCCTTCTGTTCGGGCCGCTTCTTGCAATATCCGCTCCAGCAGTTCGATAAGCGGCGGTTCAATTGAAAGCTTCACCTGCTCATTGTTCCACTCCAGCTTCACAGTGTGCATGTTCCGTAATCTCCTTCATCACGCTCTACGATTTATCGTCCCGTTCCGGATCCGGTTCCCGGCATGGCCGCCTGGTCGGACTGCACCTCGACAACCGCCTCAACCACCTGTTGCTGCTTCTTCTCGCCGGCGGCAGCATCCGAAGCGGATTCCAGCGTGGTGCTGCTCTGCTTCGCCTTCGGATCGTCCGGATACTCAATGCGGGAATGGAATATCCCCATTACGGTCTGCTTCAGCGAATGACCGATCATGTCCAGCTCGCGCAAGGTCAGATCGCATTCGTTGAATTGGTTGTCATCCAGACGGTCTTTAATGATTTTTTGAATCATCGATTCAATGTGCTCCACGGTCGGGTGGCGGAGCGAGCGGACCGCCGCTTCTACGCAATCGGCAATGCCGACGACGGCCGCTTCCTTCGATTGCGCCTTCGGCCCCGGATAACGGAAGTCATCTTCCGTAAAATCGGGCTCCTTGCCCTGCTCCTTGGCCAGCTTCAACGCCTTGAAATAGAAGTACTTCAAAAATGTCGTGCCATGATGCTGCTCGGCAATATCCCGAATCGGCTTCGGAAGCTTGTAGTCCTTCAGCATCTCGGCTCCGTCGCGGGCATGCGCAACAATGATCGAAGTGCTCTGCTTCGGATCAATGAAATCATGCGGATTGTCCATATTCGTCTGATTCTCGATGAAATAACTTGGACGCTTCGTCTTGCCGATGTCATGATAAAACGCACCCACGCGGCAGAGCAGCCCGTTGGCCCCGATCGCTTCGGCCGCCTGCTCGGCCAGATTCCCGACCATAACGCTGTGATGATACGTGCCCGGCGTCTCCGTCAGGAGCTTCCGCAGCAACGGATGGTTCGGGTTCGACAGCTCGACCAGCTTCAGTGCGGATAAAATGCCGAAGGTCACTTCGAAAAACGGCATCAGTCCCATCACCAGAACCGCATTCAACAGTCCGCTGGCAAAGGCGAACGCCGCGGCGAGCATCGTCTCGCGCTGATTGAGCGCATCCCCGTTCAGCATGGACAGCGTCAGCACCGTCAAGCTGCCGAAGATGCATACCATAATGCCCGCCTTCAATATCGTTGAGCGCTGGCTCGCCCGGTGAATCGCGAATATCGCCGCATAGGATGTAACGAGGGCGAAAAATCCGAAATGGAAATCGAACAGCGCGCCCTGATGCGTATTCAAAATGATGCTGGCCACGACGCTCAGCACGACCGCGCTAATATAGGCGAGCGGCAGATCGATCAGAAGCGTAATCAGCATGACGCCCATGGCGACGGGTGCCGCGTAGCCGATATATATTGCGTCTTCCGTCTGTGAGTAAGCGAGAATATGAACAGCAATGATATTGATGGTGAAAATAAGCAGCAGCATCAGCAATTGAACATTGTTAAATTTGAAATGCGTATGGCTCGCCTGGCGCATGAACATGAACAAGACGAGCGAGAACAGCGCCGACAGAAGCAATAGACCAAATTGCGGCCAATAATTGACTTCGGTCTTCAGCAGATCGTTCTCACGCAGCAGATCATACATTTCTTGCGTAATGAGTTGGCCCTTTTTGACGAAAATATCGCCCTGCTTAATAAATACCGGCGGCGTATTCTCGCGCGCCTGAACCTTCGCTTCCTTCGTTGCTTCATCGTCATAGAACTTGTTCGGCGTAATGACGAGTCGGACCAGCTCCTGTACGACTTCGCGCGCCGAGCGCTTGTTCAGGGAGCTGGCGTTCACATATTCGGGCACCTTCGCCCTGGCGATCGCCGCTTCGGGCACCGCATCGCTCATCAGCTTCGATACGAGCTCCCGGGCGACCGATTTCATTTCCGTAATATCTTCCTTGGTCAGTCTCGCGATCTTGATATACGTTTCCTCGGGAATACGGTAGGTCTGCTCTTCGAGACGTTGGCTTATCTCCTCCAGCATCACGCTGGAATAGGTGTTGGTATTCCGTCCCGTCGTCAGGAACTGGCGCACATGATCCTTCACCATCTCCGGAATTTCCCGGCGGAATACGTCCACCTTCTGGGAATAAGTGATCGACTCGTCCGAGTTCAACTGCTCGATCCGATCGAAAATGCTGTCTGACAGACGCTCGTTGCGCAAGGAAATGATATCGTAAATCGGCTGCACCCGTTCGGCTGCATAATCCTGGGCTTTGAGCGTCGCCTTCTTGTCCGGGATCTGAATCGGCGCGATAATGTCCTTCTCGCTTCGCACGTTGACCTCGATATCGAATTTCTCCGGCAGCACGCTCGGAGCCAGACTCATATAGAACAGCAGCGTGATGAGAAGAAACAAAAGAAGGCGTACGCCAACGCTGTATTTCCAACCGGACATATTCACTTGCCGGGCCGGCTTGCTTCCGTCTCCGGAACGATTTGTCTTTAGCATAGAGAACAACCCTCTCTATCCTTGGTTTTCGCTATCCTTCTGATAAGCTGTAATCATTTTCTGCACTAAGGAGTGACGAACGACATCCTGCTCGGCAAAGTGCACAAAGCCGATTTCTTCAATCTCATGCAAAATATGAGTTGCTTCCACCAGGCCCGAGCGCTTGCCGCGCGGCAGATCGATCTGGGTGATGTCTCCGGTGATGACCATCTTCGAGCCGAATCCGAGCCGCGTCAGGAACATCTTCATCTGCTCGGGCGTCGTATTTTGGGCCTCGTCCAAAATAATGAACGCGTCATCAAGCGTGCGGCCGCGCATGTAAGCAAGCGGCGCGACCTCGATCAGTCCCCGTTCCAATGCTTTCCCGACTTGATCAAGGCCCATGACGTCGTACAGCGCATCATAGAGCGGCCGCAAATACGGATCCACCTTCTCTTGTAAATCCCCCGGAAGGAAGCCCAGATTCTCGCCCGCCTCTACGGCCGGGCGGGTTAATACAATCCGCTTGACCGCTCCTTCCTTCAGCGCCATCACCGCCAGGACGACGGCCAAATACGTCTTGCCTGTCCCGGCCGGGCCGATGCCGAACACGATATCCTTCTTCTTAATAGTGGATACATAATGCCGCTGCCCAATCGTCTTCACCCGTATCGGCTTGCCCCGATACGTATGGGCAATCTCGCCTTTGAACAGATCGAGCAGTTCGTGGACTTTCCAATCTTGCGCCAAATCGAGGGCGTATTGAATATCGCGTTCGGACAGAGTGATATTGTTCCGCACGAGCTCCAGCAGAACTTCAAATAGCTGCTGCAGCTTCTCAACTTCCATCGCCATCCCCGAAATAGAAATCTCCGCATCCCGCGACATGACGTTCGCGTCCGTGCCGCTCTGAATCAGGCGCAGGTACTTGTCCTGCGGGCCGAAGAGAGCCAGTCCCTCGGCCACGTTCTGCAGTGTAAGCTTGACAATTGTTGGTTGCGTCAAAAAATCTCAGTCTCCTTAAACGTTCATTATCCTCTCGCTTGTGGAGGCGCCGCTTTTTCATCCTGCCCGCCCGGATCCGGCTGTGCCTGCGGAACAATCGGCAATTCTTCCGCAATCGACTGCTCCACTTCAAAAAGCACCTTCATGACCACTTTACCATTGTCCGCCTTCTGATGCAAAATTTTTTCCTCATGAATGCGCGCATCGAGACCGTTCTTGGCCAGTACATCGGAGCGCGCCTCCTGCAGCCCCGCAAGTAAAGCCTCCTGCTCGCTTCGCTCCTCCGAGATGATATGGGCTTCCTTCAGCACCTCTGTCTGTGAGCCGAACGGCAGCACCCAATGCCTCCATTGCAGCCGCTTCACTTTCACGATCGTCTCATAGCTGTCGAACGGAATGCCGCCGTAGCCGGCGATCTGCAGACGCCTGTCCCCTGCTGTAACATAACGAAGCTCCTTCTGCTTTCCGGTATATACTTTACGCTTGGTGACAAGGGGGACAGCGACGTCATATTCATGCCATACGAGCGCCCGCACCTCTCCCTTGGCCGCCACCGTGCTCGGCAACTCCTCGGTTCCGATTTGTCCCGAGATGAGAATATCGCCCTTCTTGACCCGGGAATGCTGCCTGACGGCCGGACGGCCACGTTCTGCGATAATATGTGTTATCATCCCGTCTGTCTTGGCCACAAGATGGCGAGGGTTAACAAGCTCCCTATTTTCAGGCAGGGTCGATTCCACGACATGAATCCGGATTGTTGTCCCGTTCCGCTCAATGCCAATCCACGAGACGCCCTTGATCTGCGTATTCATTGCCTTGGAGACGACGTCCGGATCGCGGAGCCGGAAGGTCCATTGGAACGGGTAAATTCCCTGCTGTCTCGCCTGCTTCAGTACTTCCTCCGTCGCAATGCGAACATTGCCCGTTACCTCGATGCTCCAGACGAGGGAAGACAGCATGTACAATCCGAGCAAAAAAAGAATGCCGCCTACGACAAAGAACTTCCGTCGGCGGATGCGTACGATGAAGAATGGAAAGCCAGAGCGCTGCTCCACATGAATGCGGCAGCCTGTCTTCTTCAACAGTGGGCGAAGGCGAAAGTAGCCGCTGACCAGCAAATAACATTCCGCCCGATCGTCCGGGAGACGCCGGATATCCCAAATTCGAATTTGTTGAAGGGCGGCGGCATTGATAAAGGCTTCGATGTTGTCGCCGTGCAGACTGGTACGGACATAGCCGCGCAGGCGGGCAAATGAAGGAGCTTTCACGACGTTCCCCCCGTTCCATGATACTTGATATCGTTGATAACGCCCTCGATACAGATTTCCTCCGTATAGATGGCGTGAATCGTCAAGTCCGTTCCGTACACTTCCAATTGACCCGCTGCCAAGGCGAGACGCATATGCTGATCGGAGAAGTGAAGAATGCCCTGATGGTTCTCTACGACCAGCTTGTGATTGCCGGTCATGACCAGACGGGGCATATCCGCGATCATATCCTGCGGCAGATCGAACCAATTTACGGACCACTGGCGCAATTTGCGGGCAATGCGGCTCATTTTGGCAAAGGCCCCCTTCCTGTACTTTACAACCTATGCGCAACAAGACCGGATTATGAAATAGAGGGGACGGAGAAACGAACAGCCGTCAGCGGGAATGTCCGACGGTGGAGGCGCGTTGCTGGGCTAGGGGGGCGTTGCTCCATTGAGGAGCGCGCTGCGGCGGTTAAGGAGCATTGCTCCATTGGGGGGCTATTGCGGTCGCTTAGGACACTGTTCTCTGGGGAACGCGTTGCTGCCGACCTGCGCACTTCCTTGCTGCAGGGATCTAAAAAAGCCAGGCCCGCGAAGATTCGTACGGTGTTCCGCAACAACATCCCCGTGGGCCTGAAGAACAATAGCTCAGAAAGAGCGGCGGCCATAAGGCCGTTTCGCCCGCGGCGGTCCCAGAATTTCGGACCACAGCACGCCCTTCAGCGCCTCCTCCGGGCGAATCGCGACAGAAGCTGCAGCGGCAGATTCCTTTTTGCTTGACTCCGCATGCCGCGGGGCGCTAGCCGGACGCACCGAAGGCTTCATTGCCGCAATTCTCTCTTCCAGGGCAATGCTATCCATCTCGTGTGAAGCATATCCTTGCGGGAGACCAGCTTGCGAGCTGCGCTCCTCCCCTGCATAGACCGGATAGGACCGCTCCTCTTCCCGCATGTCATCGGGATCGTGGTCGCGATCGTCCGGTTCGGAGCCCGGCCGGTGCCCCGCCGTATCGCCGCCGAAGCTCGGCATCCGATTGGCTCGCTTGTTGTCCTTCCGCAAGATGGAGAACACAAATCCGATCAGAATGACGGCCAAAAATGGATTGTTCAACAGAAAACCCAATACCTTTTCGAAGATATCCATCGCTTATCGCCTAACTTTCCGATTTGTTGTGGTTGCCGTTCTCCCCCATTTTGCCGAGCGAGCCGCGCATATGGGTGTCGGCTTCGATATTTTTCATGTTCATGTAATCCATGACCCCGAGCTTGCCTGTGCGAAGAGCATCCGCCATCGCGAGCGGAACCTCGGATTCGGATTGAACGACGCGGGCACGCATCTCGATGACGCGGGCCTTCATCTCCTGCTCTTCCGCGACCGCCATCGCCCGGCGCTCTTCCGCCTTCGCCTGAGCGATGCGCTTGTCAGCTTCCGCTTGCTCGGTCTGCAGATGCGCGCCGATGTTCTTGCCTACGTCGATATCGGCGATATCGATGGACAAAATCTCAAATGCGGTACCGGCGTCAAGGCCTTTGCCGAGCACGGTGCGGGAAATAAGATCCGGATTCTCGAGAACATCCTTGTGCGAGTCGCTTGAGCCAACCGTTGTAACGATACCTTCGCCAACACGGGCGATAATCGTCTCTTCCCCAGCGCCCCCGACGAGACGATCGATATTGGCTCGAACCGTAACGCGGGCACGAACCTTGACCTCAATCCCGTCCTTCGCTACGGCGGCGACGATCGGCGTCTCGATGACACGCGGGTTTACGCTCATTTGCACGGCCTGCAGAACGTCCCGGCCCGCCAAGTCAATCGCGGCGGCACGCTCGAATTCGAGGTTGATGTTGGCCCGTTGCGCAGCGATAAGGGCGTTGACAACCCGGTCAACATTACCTCCGGCAAGGTAATGGCTCTCCAGTTGGTTGATGGACAGTCCAAGCCCCGCCTTCGTCGCCTTGATCATCGGATTGACGATCCGGCTTGGGGTGACCCGGCGCAGACGCATCGCTACGAGCGTAATAATGCCGATGCGTACTCCGGATGCAACAGCGGATATCCAGAGCATGACCGGGAAAAAGCTGAAAAACACACTTAGAGCGATAACAATAATCGCCCCAATGAACAGGGTGCTGACAATCGTTGGATCCATACGCAGTCAAACCTCCAATTGGAATAAGTTAATGCGGCTGCCCTATCGGCAGTCGATTCTTTTCAACATTGCAAAATTCGATGCCGAATAGCTTCCTTCGTGATCAAAAGCGGACTTTGTAAACCTCCTTTTTCAAGAACCTTCCTGCGGGCTGACAACAATGCGCGCCCCCTCCGTCATCACGACGACGACCAACTCATCCTTTCCGATAAAAGCGCCGTCTGTGACAACGTCATATTTATTTCCGCCCAGCAGGATGGTCCCCGCCGGACGAAGCGGCGTAAGCGCCTTCCCGACCATGCCGATCAGCTCCGTATTATCAGCGGTCGATACAAAGCCTTGATCCGTCGTAAGTGCATCCTTGAGGATGAACCGGTTCCAGATGCCGCGATGCTTGAAGACGCGGGCAATAATGATAACGACGACGACGGCCGCGACGAAGGCGATGCCCAAGGACATGAGCGCGTTCCCCGTATTATAGGCCGCGCGGACGACCCCGGAAATCAAGCTGATCGCACCTAGAATGCCGAGAATTCCGAAGCTTGGAATAAACATCTCCAGCGCCAGCAGCACTAACCCAATTAGCAGCAATACGATGGTCTCCACCCCCGCCAGTCCGGCAATAAAATGGCCAAAAAAGTATAAACCGAATCCAATGACGCCCAGAACGCCCGGAACCCCGAAACCTGGCACGATCAGTTCAATCGCCACGCCCGCGATACCGAGGAATAGCAACAGCGCTGCAATCGCCGGAGTTACGATATAGGAAGCGACTCGTTCCGCTGCCGAGGGCTCGATGCGAACGATTTGTGCGCCGTCGAGCTTCATACGGGCCAGCAAATCTTGCACGGAAGAAGCTTCATATTCCAAATATCCAGCCCGCTTCGCCTCATTGACGCTGAGGGACAGAACCTCTCCCGGCTGTTTCGTGCGGTTCAGTTGCGGAAGCTCCACCTTGGCCTGCAGATCCGCCATCGCCGTAGCGACGTCCGTATCCCGGCCGTTCTTCTCCGCAGCCGATACCATCTTACTGACCCACAGCGCGACGGCCTTCGGATCATCCACATAGTTGTGAGAAGAATCGACCAGCGCGGCAGAGCCGATAGCACTTCCCGGGGTCATTGCGATCTCGTTCGCGCTGAGCGCCAGGAAGATCCCCGCCGAAGCCGCCTTGCCGTGAACGAGCACTACCGTGCGGGCAGGGCTCTCGATCATCCGCTGACTAAGCTCCATCGCTACATCTACATATCCTCCGGGAGTGTCCATTTCGAAAATGACCGCTTCCGGCTGAAGCTGCTCCGCCTCCTCAAGCGCACGGAACAGGAAGGACTTCATGACCGGGTCGACCGTTCCCCTGATTGGAATAACGACTGCGCTGCCCTTGCCCGCCTCTCCCTCGGCCTGAACCGGCGAGACAGCGGTTCCCAGCATGCCGAACAGAACGGACGCGGTCATCAGCCACAGGATGCCTGTAGCTGCAAATCGATGCTTGAACAGGTGTTTCATCTCTCTAGTATACCCCCTTCCCTATTCATCAGTCTATACAGTAATACGTTACATCCTTCCGTCCGTTCCAGGAAATCGCTAGAAAAAAACACTCCCTTTCGTGAAAAGGAGTGTTTTTATTCGTTGCATAAGGCTCTCAAAGACGCTTACTGCAGATATTGTTGAACTATCGTATTGACCAGCTTTCCATCGGCGCGCCCTTTTACCTTCGGCATCAGGGCACCCATCAATTTCCCCATGTCGGCTTTCGAAGAAGCACCGGTCTCTTGGATAGCCTGCTGTACGATCTCTTTAATCTCTTCTTCGGAAAGTTGGGCAGGAAGATACTGTGTCAAAATCTCGATTTCGTCTCTCACTGAACCAGCTAAATCGTCTCGACCTGCGCTTTCAAATTGTTGGAGGGCATCTTTCCGCTGTTTGATTTCACGATCCAGAATCTCAAGCACTTCATCGTCATTCAAAGTTCTCTTAGCATCTATCTCAACATTCTTGATCGCTGAACGTACCATCCGGATGGTGGAGAGTTTGAACTTGTCTTGACTTTTCATCGCTTGCTTCATATCTTCGTTCAATCGTTGGCTAAGATCCATTGGTGCTAATTCCTCCTAGAACTTTCTCTTGCGGGCAGCCTCGGACTTCTTCTTGCGCTTAACGCTTGGCTTTTCATAGTGCTTACGCTTTTTAACTTCAGCCAATACGCCATCTTTTGCAATGGAGCGCTTAAAGCGACGAAGTGCAGCATCGATTGTTTCGTTTTTGCGAACTTTCGTTTCAGACACCAGTTTTCCCTCCCTCCGACCAGACCGTCCAAGAACAACAACACGGTTATCAAACTACATTATATGTGATTGTAAAAGTGAGTGTCAACCTTGGCGGCGCATTCTGTCTGCATTTATGCATCGGACAACAGGAATAGCGAACCGGCCGCTGGAACCTTCTTCCTGTCCTTTACGCTCCAGGCCCTGTCAAAGCGCCCAGCCGCCCTCCTCCTAGCAGGTGATAGTGAAGATGGAACACCACCTGTCCGCCGTCTTTCCCGCAGTTGTTGATCAAGCGGTAGCCTGAATCGGCAATCCCCATATCCCGGGCGATCTTCTGTGCAGCCAGATGGATTTCCCCCATCAGGGAAGCATCCTCTGCTTGTAGATCGTTCATCGATGCGATATGCTTTTTGGGGATGATAAGAATATGTACCGGCGCTTGGGGCGTAATGTCGTGAAAGGCGACGACATGACCATTTTCCAATACTTTTTTGGAAGGAATCGAACCTTCGAGAATTTTGCAAAAAATACAGTCCATCTAAACAGCCTCCTTCTAATATTTCTCACCATCTGATAGCGGATGAGTCGTTACTCTCGGGTACTGTTATCATATCAAAAACGAAGGGCTCGTCCAACTGAAAGGAGGATATCCGGATGTCTTCACCTCAAGACAAGCCAAGACGCCGCGGAGGGATACGCATCCTTATCGGGGCCGCTGCCGTCCTGCTTGTGCTCGCTGCCGCTCTCGCCATCTATTTGCGCCCCTACCCCGCAGGCACGAAGGCGGTTCAGGCCATGATTCCTAGCGAAGATGTCACCATCACGCAGGAAGACGGCGTGCTGCGGTTCGAGCCGACGGCCAATTTCATTTTCTATCCGGGCGGATTGGTCCAGCCGGAAAGCTACGCCGTGCTGGCACGCACCTTGGCCGCCAATGGGGTCAATACGTATATTATCGCGATGCCGCTCAACCTGGCGGTGCTCGATGCCCAGGGCGCCAACCGCGTGCTGCCGCTGCTGGATCCCCGCGGGATCAACATTATCGGCGGGCATTCGCTCGGCGGTACGATGGCGGCTGAATATGTGATGAACAGTACGCTCAGCGTTCAAGGCATCGTGTTTTTGGCCTCCTACCCTAACCGCAACATCCGCCAACTGAACATCCCGGTTCTGTCCGTCTACGGCTCTCAGGATGGAGTGCTCGATATGGAGCGGTATACGAACAGTAAATCGTATATGCCCGATTCCTTCGAGGAGCATGTCATCAAGGGAGGCAATCACGCGCAGTTCGGAGATTACGGCTTGCAAAAGAAGGACAAGGGCGCAACCATATCAGACGATCAGCAAGTTCGGGAAACCGTCAGCACGATCGTCGATTGGATTGCAACGCTACATGCATCCGGAACCTAAAAGAAAGACCCGTATGAGCGCATAACCTATCCTCAGGAAAAAAGTAATATGGTTATTTTTGTATTTTTCCTGTAATTTATGGTATAATGATTTTGAAATTATTGAATAGGGAGGAATGAACTATGAAAAAATTTTTACTAGTTACAACACTAACAGCGTTACCTATCCTAAGCGCAACTTCTGTACTTGCACAAACGGATGAGTTGGAGCGAGTAAAACGAGAAGTATACTATGGCCCTAAACAGGAAGATTTTTCAGGTGGTTCTACAGTTACGTATAATGTCAAGATTCCTGAAAATTATGGATGGGGGAAATTTTATGTTAGGAACGATGGTAAAGCTAATATGACTTTATCAATTGAAAGAGTTAGTGATCGTAAACAACCGGTACTTGAAGGTTCAAATACGAATTCAACAGGGGTAGTAACTATAGAACCGGGAGAAGCACAGATAATATATACGGAAAAACCTACGGGTACAGGTGATCATTCTATACAAGTACATTCTGGTGAGGCTAAGTTAGAGGGAACAGTAACATATAAGTATTCTAATGACAAAAGTCTATTATAACGTTTACCTGCAATTTTTGAATTAGATTTCATTGAAATCGTAAAAAGCCTTATACATACTAGGAGGCCACTGAAAAAGTCCCTTCGTCCTAAGAGAGATAATTCTTCATTTTTTTGAAGAGTCTGTCTCTTTTTTTATCGGTAAAATCAAAGTATCTCATCAAAGGCTGGTGATCTCTTTGCTCCCAAAGCAACAAAGCCTTATTTTGAGCCCATATATAGAACTCTACAATCTGGTGGTTCCCAAAGATAATCTACTGCACACCGGTATCTTTGGGCAATCACTCGCTTTTTTATCCGCTTTGAAGACAAAAAAAGAGCACCTCGTCCCCCGCTCGCAAGCGGGCAGCGTCACGGACGCTATGAACGTAGTGCACCTGCAAGCGAAATGCGGCTGCAAAGAGCGCCCACCGCTTGCAGAAGCAGTACGGTCATCGAGATGCCATTGGATAAGATGTCGGCTATCTGTATTATAACAGTGGGTCACAGCTGTTACTGTGATGAACTTCACACCCCTTCGCCCGTACCGCTGTAGTCCGCTTCGTCCATCCTAATCCGGGAACCGGAGCCGGCAAGCTCCGCCGGCAGCACGGTCAGCTTGTGCGACAAGCGGGCCCGAAGCTCCGGCACATGGCTGATGACCCCGACCGCCAGCCGATTGTGATGAAGCTTCTCCAACGCCGTGACGACGGTGTCGAGCAGCTCGGGATCGAGCGTGCCGAACCCTTCGTCCAAGAAGAAAAATTCGAGCGGATATATCCCCCGCAATTGAATCTGGGCCGACAACGCCAGCGCCAGCGCCAAGGAGCTCAGGAAGGTCTCGCCTCCGGACAGCGTGGATACCGGACGCCGAATGCCTCCGTTGCCGTCGTCCCGGATGACAAAGCCGCCGCCCGAATCGACTTCGAGCGCATACCGCTGCTTGGTCAAGTTTTTCAGCCGTTCCGCAGCGGCCCGGCTTACCTGTATCAGTTGCTCCTCCGCGATGAATTCGACGAAGGCGTTCCCGCGAAATATGCCCTGCATCTGCTGAAGCCTTCCCAACAGCTCCTCCATACGCAGCCGCTCGCCCTCGAGCTCCATCCAGCGCTCATGCTTGCTCCGGATATGCTCGGCATCGCGTTCGGCCCGGGCACGGCTCCCAAGCGCCGTTTCGTCCCGCTCGACCGCCAGCTCCCACTGCTCCTTCACTTCCTGCCACGCTGTGGCGGACACGGTGCGTCCGTCGAGCTGCTCCGCCAGCCGGGCCAGCCGCGCTTGAAGATCTCGCAGCTCCTCGTCATAGGCCGCCAGCCCCTCTTCCAGCTCCAGGCAGCGATCAGGGCCGCGGCGCGCCGCCATGACTTCACCGGCAGCCCCGAACGAGGAAGCGGCCAGCTTCCCCGCCAGACGCTCTCGCGCACCGTCCGCGCGCTCGCCCAGGTCGGCCCGCTGCTGCTCTGCCAGCGCCGCAATCCGTTCCGCCTCCCCCTGGGCCTGGCGTGCCGCTTCCGCTTCTCTAGCGGTTCGGGCGGCTTGTTCCCGCAGCGCATGCAGCTGGGCTTCCGCCTCAGCGGCCTGCCGTTCGATCGGTGGACCGCCTGCCCACGGCTCCAGCCGCTGACAGTACTCGGACAGCAGC
This sequence comes from Paenibacillus popilliae ATCC 14706, assembly GCF_000315235.1. Lineage (GTDB taxonomy): Bacteria > Bacillota > Bacilli > Paenibacillales > Paenibacillaceae > Paenibacillus_B > Paenibacillus_B popilliae. The sequence goes on from NZ_BALG01000161.1 coordinate 13,218, forward strand.
CGATGGACGCCATGAAGCTCGGACTCCGCCTGGACGCGCTGCAGCTCCGCCTGCTGGCTCTCCGCTTCGAGCTGACGCAGCCGCTGCTGCATCTCCTCGACATAGACGGCCCCTTTGTCCATCCGGGCACGGCAATCGTTCACGAACGCTTCATCCTCGCGCCACCGCTCGGCGGTCGCGTCCATTTCGCCCAAGCTCCAGCCGGCCGGCTCATACTGGGCTGCCCATCGCTCCGCTGAACAGGCAAATTCGGCCCCGGCCCGCTTCGATTCGGCCTCGCCTTCCCGCCGGGTCGCCTCAGCCAACTCATAGGCCGACCATGCCTGTTGCAGCTCCCATTGGCTGTCTGTCATCCGCTGCACGCTCTGCTCCATGCCGCACTCCCAGGCAGCGGTCCGCTCCTGCAGGCTCCATATTAGCGCCTCCCAGGAGGCATCCGCTTCTTGGCCGACTAGCTCACCCGGAACCGGAACGCCTTCCTCTAAGGCGGCTGCCATTTGCGCCGCCGCTGACGGCAGGGAGGCAGCGCCCTCTTCCCAGAGGCGCAGCATCGGCCGCAGCCGACTGTTCAGCTCCGCCATCCGTTCGCTCCATTGACGCACCGCGCCGGCGCAGCGCTCCTTGCCCTGCTCGGCCAGCCTTACGGCCTCCCGCCGCTTGTCTCTCGCTTCCTCCCATTCCGGCCAGCCTTCGCGGCCCACCTTCGAGGCAGCCGGTTGCGCCGGATGAGTATGGCACGTCGAGCCGCAGACCGGGCACGGCTGGCCGTCCTCCAGCCGGGAAGCCAGCTTCGCCGCCATCTCCTCGGCCGCCTGCTGCCACTGCCGCTCCCTCGCGGCCGCCAGCTCGCGTTCCGCTTCCTCCAGCGCAGCGCCAGCCTGGGCATGCAGCCATTGCCACGCCGACTCGATCCGGCGACCCTCCAGTGCCGCCGCCTGGCCGGCCAGCACAAGGCCGGTTAACATCTGCAGCAGCTCAAGCCATGTCTGCCCGGCCTGCTCCGTCCGGGCGGCCAGCTTGCCGCAGTTATCCTCCAGCTCCCGACATCGGTCGTGCTGCACGCCCAGCAGCTGCCGCTCGCGCACCGCTTGCTGGAACCGATCTCGCTCCTCGGCCGGTTTCTCACGCGTCTGCATCGCTTCGCGCAGTTCTGCCTGCCGATCGGCCGCCTTCCGCAGCACCTCGCGGGCCCGGGCCGCTTCGGCTTCCGCTCGCTCCGCCCGGCTAGCGGCCTCGCTTTGCTTCGCGGTCCACTGCTCCGCCTCTTCCTGCAGCCGTACGCTGTCCTGATACAGGCGGACCGCTTCCTGCAGGCGGGCATGGCGGCTCATCAGCTCCGGCTCCTCCATCTCTTTGCGCCGGAGCGCATCGTCGGCCGCCCGAATCGCCTGTGCCTCCCGCTCAGCGGCTGCGGCTGCGGCGGCCCGGGCCGCCTCGTGTCCGGCGGACGCCTTCAGCAACCTTGATTCCAGCTCTTCCAGCTCGCTGACATACGGAAGCAGCGCCTCCGCATCCCGTGCCCGCTGCAGCTCCGTCCGCTCCGCCTCGCGCTTCGGCGCCTCCTGCCCCAACTCGCCCCTTCTGGCGAGGAGCCGCTCCTGCTCCTGAAGACGTTCCCGCAGTTCCGTCCGCTCCCGGTGAAGGCGTTCCGCTTCCAGGCGGGCGGCTCTAGCCTCCTCGGCGTGGCGCACCGCCGCGGCAAGCGCCGCTTCCGCCTCGCGGACCGCCTCTTCGGAGGCGTCGCCCAGCCCTTGCTGCTCGGCCAGGCACGTCTTCAAGCGGATATCCGCTTCCTTCACGCGGCGGGCCAGCCGGGCAGCCAATTCGTCGCCGTATTTCTCAAGGGAGAACAGCCGCTGCAGCATCTGACGGCGCTCGCTTCCCTTCAAGGAAAGGAACTCGGCGAATTTGCCCTGGGGCAGCACGACCGCCCGCGTGAAATCGTCCATTTTCAGCCCGATCTGCTCCTCTACGCAGCGATTCACATCCGCCAGCTTGTCTGCCAGCACGATATCGCCTTCCGGCCGGAGCTCGATGAAGCGGGTCAAGGTGCTGCCCACCGTCACGTCACCGGTTCGCTTGAAGCGCCGCTCGACCCGGAACGTGCGCTTGCCGGCCGCGCCGTGGAGTACGAAGGAGAAGGAGACCGACAGCGTGTTCTCCATCTGATTCAGAATCCCCTGTGTTCCGCCCGCCGCACGCTCGACCTTGCCGTACATCGCCAACGTCATGGCGTCGAGGATGGAAGATTTACCGCTGCCCGTCGGGCCAAAAATGCCGAACAGCCCGGTCTCGCACAGCTTCTCGAAGTCGATCCGCTGCTCTTCGCGGTAGCTCTGCAGTCCGGCCAGCCTCAATTCAAGCGGCTTCATGCGCTCTCCTCCTTCTCAGCGACTTCAGGCTCAAGCAGCTCAAGGAAGCAAGCGACTAACGCGTCATCGGGCTGGGCGCCGCCGGTCTGCCGCTCATAGAAGCGGCGGAACATCTCCTCCACCGGCAGCTCGCTCAGCCGCAGCTCGCCCTCCGTCTCCCGTTCCACTTCCGCATACACCGGCCGGATATGAACGATGCCGTCATGGGCGCGGCGCAGCTTCTGAATCTGATCCATCGTCAACGCCTCGGTCAGCGTTAAGCTCACATCCAGCCAGGCGCGGCCGTCCCGCCCTTCCTCGATCCAGCGCATCACTTCCTCATAGCCTCCGCGGGCATTCCATACTGCAAGCGGGCGGCCGGACGACAGATAGCGCTCCTCCGGCACCGCTTCCGCGCCGGGCGCCAGATCGAGCAGCGTCACCGACTTCGCCTGTCCGGCCTCTGAGAAGCTGTAGGCGAGCGGAGAGCCGCTATAGCGGATGACGCCCGGCCCCTTAACGTACTGGGGCCGGTGCAGGTGCCCCAACGCCGTATATTGGGGCGCGGCCGACGCACCCTGGCAGCCGAAGGCGGACGGATCGACCGTATAGGCGCCCCCGACCTGAATCGGGCGCTCCGAGTCGGTCTCCGCCCCGCCCAGCACATATAGATGGCTCATGGCGAGATTGACCGCCGTCGGCCGGAACCGCTGCGCCTGCCGCGCCAGCAATTGCGATACACGGGCGCTGTAGGCCCGGCGCACTGCCTGCTCCTCGGGCTCATCCGACAGCAGCTCGCCCAGCCGCGCTTCCGACGGGTAGGGCAGGGCCGCGATAACCGCCTCTTCCCCCGTCCGCGCGCACGGCACGACGACCGCCTCCAGCATGGGCTGGCCGATTAGGACAACGCCCCGCTCCCCGACGAGCGGGGCGGAAGCAGATAACCGTTCCGGATGATCATGATTGCCGGAAATAATAACGATCGGGCGGCGGCCCCCGTCCGACAAACGGGCCACCGCTTCATAGAACAACTGCTCCGCGGCAGCGGGTGGATTGACGGAGTCATAGACATCCCCCGCGATCAGAACAAGATCGACCCGCTCCTCCTCCGTCAGCGCAACCAGCTCGTCTGCGAACGCCGCCTGCTCCTGCAGACGGCTCCGCCCTTCCAGCGTCCGTCCGAAATGCCAATCGGCGGTGTGTAAAATACGCATAAATCTATCACCCTCCTCGCCAAACTCGATCAAATCAACCCTGAGGCCTGCACGAAGACCGGGGCAGGACACAAGCACACGGGCGCCAGACCCGCACGCGAACGAACACCCGGACATGTGCAGACAGTCACCGGAACGGAACAACCCCTGGAACACAAGGACGATTGCCCTACCCTCGCAAGCACTGGGGCCGGAGCAGGCCGCAGCCGACCGCCGTTTTCGCTTATAGCTCGCAAGCCTGCTTCGCGTCGAAGAAGTACAGCACCTTCCGCTTGACCGGCCGCTTCCATATGTCTTCAATCGCCCGCGCGTACAGCTCCAGTTGGAACCGGTAATGCTCCGTCAGCCCGCGGAGACCCTTCTGGCAGGCCAACACGTTGTCGGTCTTGTAATCGAGCAGAACCAACTCGCCGTCCCATTCGAACAGGCAATCGATAATCCCTTGCACGAGCACCGTCTCTTGGTCAAGCTGCCCGGATGAATCCAGCGCGGCGAAGGCCGGGGTCGCGACGAAGCGCGGCTCGTTCTCCGATGAGGAAGCCGTCTTCCTTCCCAGCGCTTCGGCGGCGGCCGTTACCGATTCACGTCGGCGAAGACCCTCGATCGAGTACGCTTCCGTTGCCGATAGTCCGTAGCTGAACGGCAGCTCCCGCTTCACCCACGACGCTTCGGCCAGTTGCCGGCCGACCTCGCTGTCGAAGAAAGCGACGACGCTCTCCGCATCCAGCGCGTTCGCCTGCATCCGGGTCATAATGAGCCGGGCCACCAGATCGTCGAGGGTATGATTCACCTCGGCCGCCGTCAGTTGGCGGTTCAGCGGAAGATGCTGCATCAGCAGATGGTAGGCTGTCCCCCGTTCGACAGGCGTGATGCCGCGCCGTTCCATGAACCTCGGACGCCGCAAATACAAGGTGCGGGACGCATCGGCATACGGTGCGGACGCCACCTGATCGCCGCCTGCATCCGTTCCCGCCGCCGCGGCCGGTTCATTGCCGCCCATTGCCGTCTCCGCTGCCTCCTTATCATCGTGTTCCGCCACGGGTTCCCCCGCTTCTACTTCCGGTCCGGCCGGATCGCCAATCCAGTCCTCCGCCGGCCCATCATCGGAAGCGGCCAGCCGCTTCATCTCCGTGACGGATGTCTTCGACGGCAGCAAGGTCACAATGCGGTGCGGATCGCGCCAGGATAGCCGCTCCCCGATCTGCTCCACCCAAGCGGAGCGGGGGAACTCGTCCTCTGTCTCCAGCCGGCGCAGCGCCTTCATGCGACGCACACGCTCTTCATCTTCCGGCATGTCCGCCAGACGTTCGTCCGCGGCAATGACAGATGCCGGCACCAACGCCAACTGCCACTGGGACGGCTCCTCCAGCAGGCATTCCCCGTTCCGGTTCGGCAGGCCGGCATACCGGCGCCACTCGGCCGCAGCCGGGTGCCGGATAATCGCAGGCCCGATCCAGTCGAGATACGATCGGGCTTCCGCTACCACATAATCCGGAAGCAAGAGCCGTTCGACATCAAGCGCCTCTCCCCATTTGCGAATCGACTTCTCCGCGTCCTGCACCGTGCCGATCAGAATCAGCTTCTCCTTCGGCCGGGTCAGGGCCACGTAGAGCACGCGCTGCTCCTCGGCCAGCAGCTCCAACCTCATCTGACGGCGAATAGCCAGATACGGCAGCGTCGGATAAGCGACCCGTTTCTCTTCATCGACATACTTCAGACCGAAGCCGAGATGCTTGTGCATCAGGAAGGATGCGTTCAGATCCTGCTGATTGAACCGCTTCGACAGCCCCGCGACGATGACGACCGGGAATTCGAGCCCCTTGCTCTTGTGGATCGTCATGATGCGGACGACGTCCTCCCGCTCGCCGAGCGCGCGGGCCGTCCCAAGATCCCCGCCCGTATCCCGCATCCGGTCGATGAAGCGCAGGAAGCGAAACAGTCCCCGGATCGAGGACGATTCATACTGCCGGGCGCGATCATACAGGGCGCGCAGGTTCGCCTGGCGCTGCAGGCCGCCGGCCAGTCCCCCAACCCACTCGTAGTACCCGGTCTCCCGGTACACTCGCCAGATCAATTCGGACAGCCGCCCTTGCCGCGCGGCATTGCGCCACTGCTCCAGCCGGTCGAGGAAGCGGCTCAGCTTCGCCTGCCAGCCCCCGCTACCTTGCCGCGGGGCCGAATCCGCGTCCCCATCCGCTGACAGAGGTAGCTCTAGCTCAAGCGCCAGCGAGGAGCCGTCCTGCGCTTGTGCCCTGGCCGCTTCCAAGACCGCGCAATAGAACGGCTTACCCTTGCCGTACAGCCGAATCCGGGACAGCTCTTCCTCCTGCAAGCCGACGATAGGCGAACGAAGCACCGCAGCGAGCGGAATATCCTGCTGCGGATTGTCGATGACGCGCAGCAGAGACAGGACAATCTCCACTTCCGTCGCTGTAAAATAACCGGTGCTGAACTCGGCATAAGCCGGTATTCCTTCCCGTCTCAGCTCCTCCATCATCAGCGGCGCCCAGGCTTGGGTCGCCCGCAGCAGAATGACCATATCCCGGTACGTGACCGGACGCATCCGCTGCTGAGCCTTGTCGTACACGAGATAAGGGGCCTCCCCTTCGTCTCCCGTCATACGGCGGATGCGCGAAGCGATCGCCCTCGCTTCCAGGCGTGCGGTCTCCAGCTCGGCGGCATCCGCCGCAGCCCGTTCCCCTTCGCCGTCCTCATCCGCCGCTGCCTCGTCTGCCGGAGCTGGCACGCCCTTGTCAATAAGCAGCAGCTCGGTCGCGAAATAGGGCAGCCCGAACTCTTCCCGGCCTCGGCGGCTCTCCGCCGCGATCTGTTCGGCGGACGGATAGGACGCCCCGCATACCAGCTCTGCTGCGGAATCATAGGTGAGCTCCGCCACATCGGCATTCATAATCTGGCGGAACACCATATTGACCGTATCGACGATGCCCTGTCGGCTGCGGAAGTTGCGGGCCAGATCGATACGGATGCCATCCCCGCGGACTTTCGTCCCGTAGGAGGTATACTTGCTTTGGAACAAGCCCGGCTCCGCCAGGCGGAAGCGGTAGTAGGGTAAGAACCCCGCGCCTTATCACATTCCTGCGACAGGTTTCGAAGAACTCCCCTCCGAACCGTACGTACTTGTCTCCAAGTATACGGCTCTCCACTTGTCATTTCGACCGTAGATATCTATTCGCCGTGATGGATTTTATCGTGACATTGCTGACATACAATGAGTGTCTTCCGGTTCTTGCCTATCATCACTTTCTCCCACTTCGCTGTGCCATGAGGTTGGGATGAAGATCTGGGTCAGCCCGTTGATAAGGAGTGTTGCTCCTCGTAAATCCATCCTTGTGGAAATATAGGATTTTCGTCTGCCCTTGACTGTCCTTGTAAGGAATACCCCAGTGCTTGTCCACCTTGAATTTCTGCTTCACTTTGGCAATGCTTGATTTATATTTGCTAGCGAGAGTCGCTAAACAACTATATTCCATAACATAGCTTAGTTGCCGCATGGATCTGTTCACGTTCATCGCCATTTTGTAGAAGTTATAGAGTCCACGCAGGCGGGCGTTATACAGAGCGACAATTTCGATATCGGGATGATTGACGATGGACGGAATGTGAAGCATTCTCCATTGTTTGGCGTTAATGTCCTTTACCATCTTGTACTTCGTGATGAAGTTCCTGACCGTGTCGTCCGGCATGTAGAGTTCAACCCATCCGTTGCATACTCGCTTTTTCACGCCGTTTTTGCCTTTTTGGAAGTTCCAGTCGCTCCTGACCTTAATGATATGTCCGAGGAATTTAGCGCCATCCGTAGAGTGCGTGATCAGCGTCTTTTCTTCCGATAGCTCGATTTCCAGTTCGGTTGCCATGAACGCTTGGATATCATTTTTCATCGTTTCGCATTGTTCCTTGCTGCCCCAGACCGCGACAACGAAGTCGCCGGCGTAGCGAATGCATTTGATGCGTTTGAAAACCGAGTTTTGGAAGGTGTCGCAGGGAGTTTGATTTCGAACCTGATCGAATTTATTTTTGTAAGAGGTAAACCACTTATCAACATGATCCAGGTAGATGTTTGCAAGCACCGGGCTGACGATTCCGCCTTGCGGGGTTCCGCTATAAGTGCCGTAGTGCTTCCAATCCTCCAAGTATCCTGCCCTTAAAAACTTCCAAATGAGTCGGATAAACTTCGCATCGTTCACTTTCTTCTCCAGCAGCGCGATTAGCTTATGAGGAGAGAGGTTATCAAAGTATCCTGTGATATCCCCTTCGAGAAACCACGTTGCACCCTTGAAGTGAGCCTTTGCTTCCTGCAAGGCAGTGTGGCAGCTGCGATTAGGTCTGAATCCATGACTGAAATCCTCAAAGGTGGGTTCGTAAATCGCATCAAGAATCATCCTGCAAATTTCTTGAATGATGCTGTCCGAGAAGGAAGGTAGCCCGAGAGGACGTTGTTGCCCGTTCTGCTTGGGCATGCAACCCCTCCGTACCGGTTGCGGTTGATACGATTCATTTTTCATCAATTCAATAAGTGATCTGACTTTTTCCAAGCTGAATTTGTCAGCTGTTGCTCCGTCGAAACCTGCTGCACCACTGCCGCCGTTAGCGTAGAGGTTGTCGTAGGCTCGAAGGTAAAAGTCAGGGTTATAGAAATGGCGGTACACCCGTTCGAACACGTAATCTGGCTTCTCACTGGATATCTTGGTCAATAGGTATAACGTTTCGCTAGAATTCATGGAGCCTTGCGCTCCTTTCCGCAACTATTATACCAACAAGCTGTCTCCCTTCGCCATGTGACAGGCTTTCCCTGTCTCGGACTACTACGGAGACTCCGTTCCCCTATGGGATATTCAATCCTCTACAGGATATAGCCATAGCGGCGTTCCCACTTAGGTAATCCCCATTTAGTCACAACCGTCCAAGCACGATAAGTTGTCGGATGGTCCTTTCGTCCGTTCCACCCATCCAGGTGTGCGCCAGCGCTGGAGAAGCTTGGGTATCACTTCGGATTATAGCATTTATCTAAACCGAAGTGTCTGACAGCGTTCAATTGATCCGCTGTCCATCGCGCTGAGGTCAGGTAGCAGCTAACTTTCCTGCCGGGAAACATGGCCCCGCTGGGACTAGACTTTAAGCAGTGTAGCTTTCATCCTCGTACTTATCTTTATGTCTCGCCGCTCAGTCGTGGTGTGTTAGCTCACCAACTTGCGACTTTCCCAACATGCTGCACTCCCCATCAAGTTTCCCTTCTGGATAAGTTGGGTGACATGGCTTCGATACCCTTGAAGCCCCCCGGCTTAACGGGGAAAACGGATGCGCCTTATGGGCGCACAATGCTCTGCTTCACGTCGCCTACCATGAACCGGTTGCCCCGTCCGGGCCGGGTAATCAAATCCACGATCGCTTCCTGAACCCTATTCGTATCCTGATACTCGTCGAGCAAAATCTCGGTGAACTGCTCCTGGTACTGCAGCGCGGCTGCGGACGGCACCGGCCTCTCCGGCGTGGAGGAAGGTTCGCGCAAAATGCGCAGGCAGTAATGCTCCAAATCGGCAAAATCAAGCCATCCCTTCGCCCGCTTGGCCGCCTCGAACCGGGCACCGAATTCGCGCACGACGGAAGTCAACACTTCAAGCACCGGCCGGATCGCATGCAGTTCCTGCAAGAACTGCTCCGGCGTCCGGCGGAACAGCTCGTCGCGCACCTGCTGCAGGCGCTTCTTCGCCTGATCTCGCAGACGCTTCACTTGCTCCTGAAGCTCTTTGTCAACTTGCTCCCCGCGGCAGGCCGCAAGCCGCCCGAAGCTCAGCAGTCCGAACGACTCATGCATCCGTTCCCACGGCACAGACGAGGCCGCGTCCGCCAGCGCGGCTGCTCCGGCCAGCTCCTGCTCCAGCGCGGCGCGGTACGGCTCCGGACCGCCCGGAGCCGTCGTCAGGGTGATCGCCTGGCGCAGCAGCTTGACAATGCCGTTCAGCGTCAGTCGTGCCGCCGCCATCATGCTGTCCGTCCACGGGGAGCGGCCCAGTTCGGCGATGTCCGCCGGGCTGAATGAAGCCGTCATGCCGTCCAGCCATTCCTCCGGCCACGGATGGCTGCGGGAGAAATCATAGAGCCGGTGGACGAGCCGGAAAGCCGCTTCGTCATTGCGCTCTCCGCTGAACCAATCGACCATCCGCGTAAAGGACGGCTCCTTGCTGGCATAGTGCTCTTCAAAAAGCTCCTCCAGCACGTCCTGGCGCAGCAGCTCGATCTCGGTCTCGTTCGCGACCCGGAAGGCCGGATCAAGCTGGACCGCCTGGAAATGCCGCTGTATCACTTCCAGACAGAAGGAGTGCAGCGTTGTGATCGAGGCGCGGTTCAGCAGGACGAGCTGGCGGCGCAAATGCTCGGAATCCGGGTTCGCCTCGAGCTTGCGCTCCAGCGCCAGCCGAATACGCTCCCGCATCTCGGCGGCCGCCGCCTTCGTGAAGGTAGCGACGAGCAGCTGATCGACCTGCCGCCTCGCCGACTCGTCGCTGATGCGGCGGATAATGCGCTCGACCAATACGGCCGTCTTCCCGGAACCGGCTGCCGCCGCGACCAACATGTTCTCGCCGCCGTTGACGATGGCTTGCCACTGCTCCTCGGTCCACGTGCTCTCGGCTGGCCTTGGCGGCAGCTCCACAGACGCTTCACTCACTGGCGCCGCTGCGACTGTCAGGACGCCGTCGCCATCCTCCCCGGCTGCAGCGGCTGACGGCAAGCGGGATGTCCCCCCGGCCTCGCCGCCGCGCTCGTATCCGCGTCTAATTCGTTCCCCGCGGTTCATATCCATCTTCCATTTCGCCCTCCTTCAGTTTCGTCCATACTTCGTTTTTGCCCAGCCGCGGCAACAGATGATATTGATTGCCGTCAACCCATTCGTCGAATTGGCATACTGGCTTGTAGGAACAAAAATCGCATGCCGTCGACGTGCCGCTCCGGTACGGCTTGATCACCACATCGCCGTTCGTGATGCGCGTTCCGATATCCCGAATGACCGAACGAACGGCCCCCCGAAGCAGTTCCCACTGCTCCTCCGTAGCGACGGAGGAATGGCTGTAGAATGATCCGTCCGCCTTCACCGCCAGCGGAAGCAGTTGGGAATGCCCTTGCTCCACCGAGCCGTCCATCAGGCGGACGGTCTCCCGGTCGGCCAGGACGAGCCCCTTCATTTTGAATCGCTTGAGCAGTTGCTCGTAAGCCTGCTCCTCATTCAAGCCGTTGGCCGCCTGGAGGATCGGATTGTGCACGTGGAAATAAAGCGTTCCGGCGGCTGTCGCCTCCGTGCCAAGCCACTCCTGTGCATACGCAAGGAGCACGTCCAAATAGGTGAGCATCTGCAGCGACAGCCCGTAGTACACTTCATGAAGAGCCAGATCCGTCTGGCTCGACTTGTAATCGATCACCCGCAGCAGGACGCCCCGCTCGCTCTCCGCCTTGTCGACGCGGTCGATGCGGCCGATGATCTCCATCGTGCAGCCGTTGTCCAGCGTGAAGCGGAGCGGAGGCAGCGGCTTGTCGGGGCCAAAATCCATCTCCAGCGCCACCGGCTCGAATGTCCCCCGTTTGGCATGCTCGCCCATGACGGCCGCAGCCCGTCCGACGATGCGCTTCAGCTTGCCCGCGATATGCCCGTACCGCTCGGAGCTAAGCAGAATCTCCCCTTGCAGCCGGGGCGCCAGCAGATCGACGATGCGATCCGCTTCCGCCTGGCATTCCTGGGGCGTCAGCTCCGCCCAGGAGCGGTGCTGGGCCTGCACCTCGCCGGCGAAGCGGCTTAGCGCCGCATGGAACAGCTGGCCGATATCCGGCGCCTCCAGCCGATACAGCCTTCGTTCCTTCAGCTTCAAGCCATGGGAGGCGAAATGCGAGAACGGGCAGGCGACGAACCGCTCCATACGGGAGACGCTGGTCCGCAATCGCTGCCCGTACAGCTTCCGGCTCGTGTCGGCCGTCAGCATCTGCGCCTGGTTGCGGTAGGCGAGCGATCCAAGTACCGTCTTCAGCCGATCCCGCCAAGCCGGCTGCGCTGCGAACCACCGGTACACATCCCACCACAAATCCGCGATCGGGCGGCCTTGCCGCCATTCCCTGAACTGGGCGATCAATTGTCTAAGCGCCGCTTCCGGATAGGCGATGAAATCGGCCTGCTCCGCTTCCGGCAGAAATTCATTCGGCTCCGCCAGTAGGAGCGCCTCCTGCATGCCCGGGAACAGCTCCCGGATCTGCCGCACCATCTCCGAAGGGAGCAGCGAGCGGCCTTCCTCGTCGGCCAGTGCGTAGCTGAGCCACAAGCTCTCGCTCGGAGAAGTGAAGGCATGATAGATGACGAAGCGCTCGTCCAGCAGCTTGCGCCGGATGCCGGGCGCCAGCTCCATCCCGATCGTGAGCAGCAGATCCCGCTCATACTCGGTCAGCAGCCCATCCTCTATCGGGCGCGCAGGCACAACCCCGTCGTTAACCCCGAGCACGTACAAATGCTTGATCTGGCTCGAACGCGTCCGATCTATGGACGCGATCAGCACCTGATCGAGCGCGGGAGGCACGAGCGCCAGCTTCACGCTCTCGAAGCCCGTCTCCAGCATCCCGGCGAACAGTTCAAGCGGCATCTTCTCCCCGTCCAGCATCTCCACCATCTGGTCCAATATATCCAACATCTCGCCCCAGATCTGGCGATGCTCCCGGGAACGCTGCACATCGCCGTCCAGCAGCGCCTCCTGACTCATCCGCTCCAGCTTGTCCGGCACCCCGAGACGGGTCCAGAACGCGTACAGCGCCTCGCACATGTCCTGCACATGCCGGCTGCGCGCGAGCGAGCGCTGCAGCGCGGAGAGCGGCTCGACAAGCCGGCAGCGGCACTGCTCCGCCCATTCCGGCGCATGCTCCTCCATCGTCTCGGCCGTCTCGGCGGCGACCGGATCGTCAGGATCCAGCGACTGTCGCGGCTCGGCAGGCCACGGGTGTCCGTTCGTCCATTTCGAGCCCTCGATGCCGCAAGCCAGCACGTAGTTCTCCAGCCGATCGAATGATTCCCTCGTCACGCTCCCATCCTCCGGCAGGACGAAGTCCGTTTTTACGAAGCGAAATACCGCATCATAGCGCCAGTGGCCGATCAGGATTTCCAGCGCTGCGCGCGTCATCTCGACGAACGGATGATGGAGCACCGCCTGCTTATGATCCGTGAAATAAGGAATCCCCGCATCGCCGAAGACCGTATCGATCAATTCCGTGTAATCCGGCAAGTTCTTGACCATGACGGCCATCTCCCGCCAGCGAACGCCCTCGGTCTGCGCCCGGCGCAACATGTCGCGCGCCGCCCCTTCCACTTCCGCGCGGCGGTTGACCGCAGCATGAACGCGAATTTCCGCTCGCTCTTCGGCGGGGGAGGCGGGGCGATAAGCCGAACGCTGGTCGAAATGGCACTCCAGATGGGCGAGCATCGGCGAGGAAGCGAATCTTGGCAATCTGCCCTGTCCGTCCAGCTGTATGATTTCTCCCGTATCGACGCCGAGCGTATCGGCAAAGCTGCTCAGCTTGAGAAAGGTCGTCGCCGTAGGATGGAACAGGTTCAACTCATGAGGCTCCTCGCCCAAGGCGTAAGGCCGATTCAGGCAGAGCGCTACGGTGACGTTGCGGGCATGCAGCAGCAGCGATGCCAGCACGGCGTATTCCTGAGGCGTGAAGCCATTGAAGCCGTCAATCCATATCTCCGCGTGCCGGACATAGTCCGAGTGCGGAATGCCTTCCGCCAACCGGACAAGCACATCCTCGCCGTCCACATAATGCTGCTCCAGCTCGGTCTCGAACTCGTGCAGCACGGCGGACAAATCGTGCAGCTTGGCCGATAGGAGCGGCTGGCCGTCCACATGCTCCTGAACGAACGCGGCATGCTCATCCAGCTCGGAAGCTTGGATCCGGTACCGCTTCATCTCGTCGAACAGATCATTCAATTTTTCGATGAAGCCGAATTGCTCCGCTGCCCCGGCGAACAGTGGCAGGTCGGATTTGTGCCGCTGCAAAATTTTGTACAGCAGCATCTTCTTGCCTTCCTCTCCAATCGGCGTGAGCGCCGTGCCTCCGGTCTCCTGCATGACGCGGTACGCCAGGCGCCGGAAGCTCAGGACTTGCGTCCGCAGCATCCCCGACAGGCGCTCCGAGGTGACCAGTGCATGCTCCGCCTGGAACGTACTCTGCTCGGGTACGAGCAGAATCATGGGCGGACCTTCAGGCTGAGTCTCCAGCCTCTGCCGAATCTCATTCAGCAGATGCGCCGATTTGCCGCTCCCCGAGCGTCCGATTACGAATTGCAAAGCCAATGGTTATCCCCCGCTTTCCCGTACATCTGACCATTGAAATTGAATATGTACGCTGCCATGCCGTATGCTGGCTTATTATCGTCTAGTGCGAACTTCGAAAATGCCGAATTTCAAATAACGTCCTTCTTCGACGCCGGCCACCTGCGGATGATCCTTCCCTGCCGTACGCCAATCGATGAGGCGCAACACCTTGCCCGCGTCATAGGCGGCTTCCTGGATCGCCTGCAGGAAGCGCTCCGGCTTCATATGATAGGAGCAGCTTGCCGTCACTAAATATCCGCCCTCATTAACGAGCTTCATGCCGTGAAGGTTGATGTCCTTGTAGCCGCGGTACGCCCCTTCCGCCGCCTGCCTTGTCTTGGCGAATGCGGGCGGATCGAGAATGACGACATCCCAGGTGCTGCCGCCGCCCGCAGTCATCGGCTTCGACGTATCCGCCTTCGACTGGCTTGCGCCGCGCTTGATGCGCTCCTCTCTTCCCTGCACTTGCTCCCGCAAATACATAAACGCGTCCGCCACCACGAATTCTACCCGATCCGCGCATCCGTTCAGCTTCACGTTGCGCTTCGCGCTCTCGATAGCATGCTCAGAAATATCGAGACAAGTCACCTTCTTGGCCCCATATTTGCAAGCATGCAGTGTGAAGCTTCCGGTGTGGGAGAAGCATTCCAGCACGGTGGCTCCGTCCCACCATGGAAAGATCACTTCCTTGCCATTGGTGTTCACCGGCACGGTGCGTACGCCTGCCTCCGTTGCGATATCCGTCAGCGTAATCCCGCTGCGGGCGCCCCATCCGGTCATCAGCGGCGCTATCGCCGCCCGGTTCTCACGCTGATCGAAGAAATAGCCCGTCTTCTGCCCTTCGATAATATCGATTTCAAGCTGCAATCCGTTCTCGGTTATTGGCAGATGGCGCGGGCAATCGCCATACAGCACGCCCGTTCTCTGTTCGAGGCCTTCCTTCTCCCGAATCGGCACATCGCTTCGTTCGTAAATGCCGCGCGGATTCATCACCTCGACCAAGGCCTGTATTATCGCATCACGCGCCAGGTCCATTCCGAGCGTCAATATTTGCACGACGAGCACATCGTCGAACCGATCCACGATCAGTCCCGGCAGAAAATCGGCTTCGCCATAGACGAGACGGTATGCCGTCGCTCCGGGCAGGAACCGGTTGCGATGCTCAAGGCACTGCCGCAGCCGCTCCTTGAAAAAGCTGGCATCCATCGCGTCGGCGGGCTGATAGCTAATGACGCGCACCATGATTTTGGAAGCCGGGTTATAGTATCCGGTCGCCACATATTGGCCTTGGGCATTCCTGATGTCGACGAGCGCCCCCGGTTGCGGATTGCCTTCCACGCGCTCGATTTCGGATTGGAACACCCATGGGTGCCCGTGCTCTGTCCGTTTTTTGCGATTCCGGCTCAAGATTACGGTTGCTATTGTCGATTGCTTCAATTGCATATCCCCTCTCGGCTCAGCCGGGCTTGTCATTGTCGTCCATCCGCAAGCATACAGTGACAGTATAGGCTGTTCACTTATTCCCTCTCAAGCTGGTTCCAGCTCGAATGATAGAACCCGCGTTTGGTGTGGAATGACGAAGGAGTCCGGCATATGTTTGCAGAAATCTGGTATCCGCTGCTAGGCGGAATGGCTGTGTTTCTTGTTGGCATGAAAACGATGGAGCTCGCCCTTCACGCATGGGCAGGACCTTATTTGAACCGCTTCCTGCACCGTTCCACACGGACGCCACTGCACGGCATGCTGTTCAGCTCCGGCATGACGGCGCTGCTGCAGAGCAGCACCGCCATCACGGTCATCACCATCGGGCTGGCCAACGCCGGGCTGCTGAGCTTCTCGCGCTCACTCGGTATCATCCTCGGTACGAATGTCGGTACCTGCCTGACGACGGAGCTCATCGGCCTCAACATCAGCCGCTATGCGCTGCCGCTGCTCATCGGCTCGCTCGCCTGCTGGAGCGCGGCGGTTCTGGGCGGCGAATACCGCCTCCTGCCGAAGCGGCTCGCCTCCCTGCTACATCCGCTGCAATTCGGCTCGCTGGCCGCCGCCGGCTTCGCCCTCATTCTGCTCGGCATCGAATGGATGAAGCAGATCGGGGGGCCGCTGCAACAGCGCGGTATGTTCACCTGGTTCCTGGAGCGGTCGAATGACAGTCTGCTCTGGGCGCTGGCCGCCGGTGTGATCCTTACAGCGGTCGTCCACAGCAGCGCGGCCGTTATCGTTATGGCGATGGGCCTGTCAGCTATCGGCGCTCTGCCGGTCGAGATCGGCATCGCTATCGTCATCGGCTCCAACGTCGGCACCTGCTTCACCTCGCTTATCGCATCGCTCGGCGGAAGCCGGCACGGCCACTTCGTCGCTTGGAGCCATATCGCGCTCAATGTGGGGGGAGCGATCCTGTTCTATCCACTAATCGGCCAACTCCATGCGCTGGCCGCCTGGCTCACCGCCGATCCGGCCGCCCAGATCGCCCGCGCCCAGACGGTATTCAATATTGCGAGCTCTGTCCTGGCGCTCCCGCTATGCTATCTGAAGCTGTGGGACCGGCTTCGGTAACGATCGCAATTCCCGAGATTGCGATCTCGGGCGACAAGGCGAACAGCGGCCGTTTACAAGGCAATCCCCAATTGCGCAAAGGCCTTGCTCAGAATACCGTTATTGTTATCATACCCGGATTCGGTCTGCTTCGCCCATGCCGCTTGCGGCGCATACCATTCGACGCTGCGGATCTCCTCTGCCTGGGGCGTGAGCTGCCCGGCCTTCGCCTCGACCAGAAAATAATGAACCTCTTTATCCACCCTGCCGGCTTCCGGCGACATGTATTGATAGCGGATCGTGTCCAGCTTACCGACGATCCTCCCTTCAATCCCGGTCTCCTCCCGGATTTCCCGTAGAGCCGTCTGTTCGATGGTCTCCCCGGGCTCCATTTTTCCCTTGGCCAAGGAAGTTTTGCCGTAACGATCCTGGATCAACTGGAACTCGATCCGCTCCCCGCGCCGAAGGTAGACGACGCCTCCCGCTGATATTTCTTTCATTGCGAACATCCTCCAACGTAAAAAGTGTGCGGCGCGCTCATGTCCCTTTCCGCCCGCCGCATTAAAGCTGATGAATAGGTATATCGTAACCGAAAGGAAAGAGGATTTCACCTGCTCCTTGCACAAGAAGCGACAGTGGAATCCTCTGTATTCTACCTCATTACATATTGGCTGCCTGAGCGCCCGCCTCTTCCCCGAGCACCCGGGTCAGCACGCCAAAGCATTCGTTCACGCCGGCTTGCGTCACCTTGACGCGGCAGAGCTGGCCGATATGCGACTCGTCTCCGTCGAACACGATCTGCAGGTAGTTGTCAGAATAGCCCAATACTTGGCCGGTTCCCGGCGCCCCTTTATGATCGCGTTCCGGAATGACGTCAAGCACCTGTCCGACGAACTGCTCGGCGTATGCGAGCTGCATCTGCTCCGACAGATCGATCAGATCGTGAACGCGGGCATGCTTCACTTCCTCGTCCACTTGATCCTCCATGCGCGCCGCTGGCGTTCCAGTACGCTTGGAGTACGGGAAGACGTGCATCTCGGAGAAGCCGACCCGCTTCATGAATTCGTAGCCTTCGCGGAACTGCTCATCCGTCTCGCCCGGGAAGCCGACGATCACGTCTGTCGTAATCGCTACGTTCGGCATCGCGTCGCGGATGCGGGTGATTTTGTCGCCGAACTCCTCGACCGTATATTTGCGCCGCATGCGCTTCAGCACTTCATTGTTGCCCGCCTGCAGCGGAATATGAAGATGGCGGCACATTTTCGACGAACGGCTCAGCACGTCAATCATCCGATCGTCGATCTGACTCGCTTCGATCGAGCTGATGCGCACCCGTTCCAATCCATCGATGCGATCCAGTGCCCAGAGCAGATCGGTCAGCTCATAGCTCTCGAGATCGTCGCCGTAGCCTCCGGTATGAATTCCGGTCAACACAATCTCCTTGTAGCCAGCCGCCACGAGCTGACGGGCTTGGTTCAGGACGCTTTGCGGGTCGCGACTGCGGGACAGCCCGCGAGACCACGGAATGATGCAGAAGGTGCAGAAATTGTTGCAGCCTTCCTGAATCTTCAAAAAGGCACGTGTCCGCTCCGCGAAATCCGGGACGTCCAGCTCCTCGAATGCACGCGTCTTCATAATGTTGCGCACGGCGTTAATCGGCTGGCGCTCTGCTTGAAGCTGCACGATGTAATCCATCAGCTTGTCCCGATCCTGCGTGCCGATGACGAGATCGACGCCAGGAATATCGAGAATCTCCGCCGGGGAGGTCTGCGCATAGCAGCCGGTCACTGCAATGATGGCGTCCGGATTGCGGCGAACGGCCCGCCGGATCATCTGGCGGCTCTTCTTGTCGCCGGTATTCGTAACGGTGCATGTATTGATCAAATAGACGTCAGCCGTCGCTTCAAAGTCGACTTGCTCGTAACCTTCTTGCTTGAACAGCTGCCAAATGGCTTCCGTATCATAGAAGTTCACCTTGCAGCCCAACGTATAAAACGCTACCGATGGCATTGTTCAACTTCCTCCCATTTCTCCGAATTGATACATGATACAGGCACAGGCCGCTATGCCCGCCGTCTCTGTCCGCAAAATGCGGCGACCGAGACTGACACAGACCGCGCCGGCCGCCGTGGCCGCTTCCACCTCACGCAGCGAAAACCCGCCTTCCGGTCCGATTACGACCAGAATGCGGGCTGCCTCCCGGCCGCGCTGCACTTCGCGGAAAGGTTCCAGCACGTCGCGGAGCTGCGTTCCCTGCTCGTCCTCATAACAGATCAGCACGAGATCATAGGCCACGATCCGCCCGGTCAGCTTTGCCCAGACCGCAGGCGCCGCAATCGTGGGAACGCGGTTGCGATGAGACTGCTCCGCCGCTTCCTTCGCAATCTTTGCCCAGCGTTCCAGCCGCTTGGCTTCCTTCTTCGCGTCATACTGCACGACCGTGCGTTCCGACAGGAACGGGAGGAATCCCGTCGCTCCCAACTCTGTGCATTTCTGTATTATCAGTTCCATCTTGTCGCCCTTCGGCAGACTCTGGGCGATGGTCACCTCGACTGCGGGTTCCCGATCGGCAGCGACCAGCTCCTCCAGCCGGGCGATGGCCGTCTCGCCGTCGCCGCTCTCGAACACGGCCACGGCCTCACGGCCGGCGCCGTCGTTCACCAGAAAAGTAAAGCCCGGCTTGGCCCGCATCACATTGACGATATGATGCGCATCCGCGCCGGTAATCCGTATGTGCTGCTCCCCGAACGCTTCGGGGCTGACAAAGTATTTTTGCATCGTAATCAACATTCCTCATCATACACGTTTTGCGCGCAACGCGCTAGATTGGCAGTAATATTTCCAGAAAGTCCACGGCTGCAGGACGGTATTCTACAAGCTTTCTACATGCCGACCAGATAAGCGGCGGACCGCGAGAAGGAAAATACGATCGGCTCGATCAGCTCGAACAGCGGCGTAATCGTCTTGGCCCGCAGCGGCGGAATAAATACGAGCATCAAGAAAATAAGAATCGACCATTGCTCGAACTGCTGCAAGCGCAGACGCAGGTTCCGCGGCGCCAGATCCTCGACGATACGGTACCCGTCCAGCGGCGGCAGCGGAATGAGATTGAACAGAAACAGCAGCACGTTATAAGTAATGAAATATTCCAAAAAGATGGAGATGGCCAAATGGATACGATCCGGAGATTCCAACTGTACAAAGCCAAACTTAAGGCCGAGTTGAATGACGATTGTCCCGATAAAGGCCAGCAGCAAGTTGCTGATCGGTCCGGCAGCCGATACTACGATTCCCATCAGCCGCGGATACTTGAAGTTATCCCGGTTCACCGGCACCGGTCTCGCCCAGCCGAAGCCGGCGATAACGAAGAACAGCAAGCCGAGGAAGTCAATATGCTTCGCCGGATTCAGACTGACGCGGCCAAGCATCTTCGCGGTCGGATCCCCGAATTTCCAGGCAAAATAGGCATGCGAAAATTCATGAATTGTAAAGGCAATCAGCAGTACCGACACGAGAAACGGCAGCATCTCCCAATCGACGGCGAAAAAATTATCCAAAAAATCCATCCATATATTACCTCCCCTTCTTCTAAATACAAATTTAATAAGGCCGGTTTTCAGTTTCTTTTTTTACATTGGTTTTTTGGCGACAAAAGCGACCCAATCCTCCTCGCGATGCTTCGCATCGATCAGGAAGCCGTGGCGGATCAGCTCCCGTTCTACCGCTTCTTCCTTGTTCTTGTAAATACCTGAGGCAATGTATATTCCGCCTGGCTGCAGCGCGGCGAACACATCCTCAACGAACAGCAGAATCACCTCGGCCAAAATGTTGGCGACCACGATCTGAACGGGAAGCGTTACGCCAAGCGACGGCGCTTCGTCCGTTCCGCTCGCCTTCAGTATGTACAGGAGATCTCCTTCCCGTACCGTAACAACATCATTAAGCCCGTTCATCGCCACATTCTCCCGAGCGCTCTTGATCGCTACCGGGTCCAGGTCGATGGCGAGCACATGCCGGGCGTCGAGCTTGCACGCCCCGATCGCCAGGATGCCGGAGCCAGTTCCGACATCGATGATATCTTCCCCGCCCTGAATAACGCCTTCCAGCGCCTGGAGACAGAGCGTCGTCGTAGGATGGGTTCCGGTGCCGAAGGCCATGCCGGGATCGAGCTCGATTACCTTCTCCTCCGCCGTCGGCGTATAAGGCTCCCATGACGGCTTGATCGTCAGCTTGCTTGTGATGCGCGCCGGCTTGAAATATTGCTTCCAGGCATCCGCCCAATCGTCTTCATGAACGGAGCGCCAGGACATGGCGGCCTCGCCCGGATCGATTCCAAACGTTCGGAGCTCGCGCATGCGACCGGCCAACTCGCCTTCGATCACCGCCAGATCCGCCCCTTCCGCGAAGTAGCCTTGAATCTTCGCCTCGCCTTCGGGAATATCGTTCAGCGGGGCGATATACAGTTCGCCATAGGTCGTATCCCGCTCCTTGTTCAGCGTCCCGGATTCCTCGATCGATACGCCTCCCGCTCCCGCCTCATGCAGGAAGTTGGAGATCATCTCGACCGCTTCTTCTCGAGTATGTATCGTTAATTCATGCCAGTGCACGATGGTGTCCCCCCTATAAATGAGATTAGTACCGACAAATTTGACGGAGATCCCCCGTACGATTCATAACCGCCCGCACATTCTATTTATTGTACACAAAAATAAAACTCCACACAACGAGCGGTCAACCCCGCTCGCCGTAGGAGTTCTGTTTCCTTATAAGAGGGTGCCCTCGTAATCGCGCATCACGGCATATGCCTGATCAAGCACGGCATGGTTCACATCGGCCGATACGATATAACTGTCTTCCTGAGGAACGACTTGAATGGCATGCGCCCGCAGGGCGTTCAGCTTGCGCCCGCAAGCATCAGCCTTCGATTCATCCTGGAATTTCGCTTCAATGTGTCTCATGGACGTTCCGCCCGTTCATCCGCTTGTCTGGCGCGCTCTAGCGCCACCAGATCGTCGGCGTCCGCCTGCTCGATCGAAAATTCCACATCTTCGTTCTTGCCGACGGGCGTACTTGTCTTGCCGACGACGAGATCTGCCTGCTCCTCGAAGGCATTGAGATGGTTCTTCCTGCTGCTGTCCCGGTAATTGGTCATTGCCCTTCCTCCTATACCTTATCATTTCATAGACGGTCATCTATAATATGAGTAGGAAGTGGGGACTTTATTCGATAGTCCAGATGAAGCCGCTTCCCTGTCCGCCTTCATGAACAGGAGGTGCGGATCATCTACAACACCAAACCAACGACGTACTTTCACAGCAGAGTTTAAAATGGCAAATGGTGCAACTTTACGAAAACGGAAAACCCCGAGCAGACATTGTGGAGGAGTATAACCTTGTACCTCTGTCAATAGGGTAGACACAAAGAATCGAGAAAACGATACAGCATATCGGTACATACGTTCGCACTCATTGGGCGTAAGGTACCCAATAGCGGAATGGATTCGTTTTCCATTGTAGAAGCAGGTGATGTATTTAAAAATGCGTTTCTTGGCATGCTTGCGTGTTTCGAACTTCTCCAAATATACAAGTTCTTTTTGTAGGTGTGCAACCGCGCCTGGTAATCGTGGGAAGCATACTGGCTGCCGCGATCCGAGTGGTGCAGTACCTCTCCGCGCGGTCGCTGCTGGCTGTAGGCGCGGTCTAGAGCCGTTAATACCAGCTTTTTGGTCATCCACTCATCCATATGAAAACCAACGATTTTACGGCTGTACAGATATTCTTCAGATCGTTGAGCACGCTCAGCCAGAACTTGGCGGATTCGTTCTCTCCGATCCACATGCCAAGAACGTCTTTATTGCCGTCCAGATCGATGCCAATGACTATATAAGCCGCTTTGTTCACGATGGCGCTGTCCTGCTTCACTTTGAAGTGGATTGCATCCAGGAACACGACAGCGTAAACGGTTTGCAACGGGCGATTCTGCCACCTCCTTAATGAGTGGAACGATCGTTTGTCACGTTCGAGATCATCGTTGGCGAGACATCGATGCCATACAACGGATGCAGGTGATCTTGAATCTCTCGCGTGCTGACACCCTTGGCGTAGAGCGCGATAATTTGATCCTCGATGCCCGTTACGTTGGATTGATGCTTTTGGATAACCACCGGATCGAACTCGCCCTGACGGTCTCTGGGAACCGCAATCTTCTGCTCGCCATACTCGCTTGTGATTGTCTTCTTACTTTTCCCATTGCGGCTATTGCTCGTCCGCTTGTTCTGCACGTCATGCTTCTTGTAGCCCAGAGGGGTGTCCATCTCGGCCTCGAGCATTTCCTGCAACGTTTCTGCGAACAAGTCCTTTAAGGCATTCTGTGCATCCTGAGCGGTAACCAGGTTATTCTCTTTGATAAACGCTCGCAATTGCTCTTTCGTCCACAGTCCCATGTGTTCTCCACAACCTTTCTTTTACTTCCATTTTAGTAGGTTTTGGAGTTTACACCATCTATTTTACAGACCCTCCACTATCGAAATCTAGCCCTTAAAAAAGTTGTTTGATTTACTGTTGACAATCCAATATAGATGCCTTCCTAACTGGATTACAATTAAAAGGGGCATCGTCCCATTTTTTAATGAGATCAA
This sequence comes from Paenibacillus popilliae ATCC 14706, assembly GCF_000315235.1. Classification (GTDB taxonomy): domain Bacteria; phylum Bacillota; class Bacilli; order Paenibacillales; family Paenibacillaceae; genus Paenibacillus_B; species Paenibacillus_B popilliae. Next base: position 36,319 of record NZ_BALG01000161.1, read on the forward strand.
TGCCCTTTCTTTCACTATATGTAGTGATTACAATTTTAAAGCAACATTCACATACTCCATTTTTCTATCGTGGACCTAAAAACCTATCTCCGTTTAGGTGAAACATGTGATCAGGGTTATCAGCAACCCAAATTTCTGTTTCCCATGCAATTTGGTCGATGAATTTTTTAAATCCATGTTCACTACTCATATCAAGGAAGGTGGTTACGTAAATGATTCCACAATCACATTTTTCTAACATGTCCTGAATTTCATTCATTCTTTTTACCGAAACGGGTCCAACACTTGTGACTGATTCAATGAAATACAACCAATTCTTATCTTCTCGATATAAAACAACATCTGGGAGCTTATCATGATCAGTAATGCGGACACCAAGTTCCTGTAATTTTTCTCTATTTTTAATCAAGTCTTTCTTCTCCGTGTCCCCAACATATAAAACTTCACTTCCAGGGGCAAAGCGAGGAGCAAAATCTTCTATAATAGCCTTTTGCAACATATTATGTTTCCCAGGACTAAAATGAAAATCTTGTCCGTTTACCTTTACAGGTATCATAGTCATTTCACGAATTTGCGTATATTTCTCCATTAAGGTTTCATGACTTTCTAACCACTCTTCCAGTTTTTCTTCCCATTCGTTATTTTCATAAGATCTAATCAAATCTAAAACTTCATCAGTCAAACGATAAGAATATTTAGGACTATTAGTTGCTCTTTCTTCATCAGTATTGTTGTTTAGGCATTCCTAATGCCTTTAATATTTCTTTTGCTTCATCTAATTTCCCCATGTTTCATACTCCCCTTACACAGCGGCAGCTTGGTTATCTTCGACTAAAAAATACTTTAATATAATAGTATCACACGTCTCCGTGGAAAGACCATCCATTCGCAACAATTGATCCCCAATACACTTAACATCTTGTAGAGAGGGAAGTGGAATGGCATTGACCTCTGTCGCATTAACCTGCGTACTTCCATTGAGAATCCGATAATAACTATCGATAAAAGTACTATTCATTAACGCAAATAGTCCGTACATTTCCTCTTTTGTTATTTCTCCTTTGAGCTTTGCCACATAATTCAAGTGATTCTCGATTCCAATCAAGGGAGAAGTAATAGCCTCAGAGAAATACAACGAACATTGAACTCTTCTTCTTTCTTCTTTACTTGTGAATCGTTTGACAAGAATATAATCTTTGTTATCCAATAAAAGACTTTTACTCTCTTCTGTATTAACAATATATTGAGGATTTTTAGAGTCTATACAAGGAAAATTTATACGAAGATTAGTGAAATGATTTGCCCATAAAAGTGGGACTGAATTTTTTCCTGATTCTTCACTTAGTAACTCCGTCGCTCTAAAATCCACAACAGGTCCAGTCTTCAACTTAAACCCTAAACTTAGAAGGTTGTATTTCCAATTCTTCATTGTATTTAGCAGATTAATTTCTTCTTTTGTTGTTGGAATCATAATAAACATGTTATCTGAATCTGCTTCAACCATGGTACCATAGGGTACTTCATGGACGATATTCTCTTTAAAGTGCATATTCTTACTGGAAGACACCATAATTGTATCAACTTTATTTTTAGTTTTTAAAGCCTTCAAGATGACTGCTTCTTGCAAAATATCATCTCCATAAAATATATCATCTCTTGAATTAAACAAATGGAGATTTGTCAATCGAACATTATTGAAGAACCATTGACGGAACCTTTTAAAATAAGCTCCCGAAGTAAAACTTCGTGGCGTAATAAAAATTAATTGCCCATCTTTTTTTAATAACTTTGCTGACATTGCCATGAAAAGAAAATAGATATTAGGTTGTCCATAAACCACTGTATCCATTACTGCAGATTCTTGTTCTGCTTTTGCTATTTTCTTATACGGAGGATTGGATATAATTACATCATAAAGAGTATCTTCATCTTTCTTTTCGATGTTGTTCCAATAATCAGCGTTACTTAATATGAAATTCTCTTGAATGATCGCATAGGTAAACTGTTTCCCTCTCTGTTCTAAAATTGTACGAATAAACTCAATATTCTCTACCAAGATTGGTAATACATCTTCATTGTTTTCGTATAGGTCAATATGCACCTGAACAATATTATTGTTTTCACATATTTTTTCGCATAAAGCACCCGTAAGAATACCTGTCCCTGCACCAGCATCAAAAATTTTTATACTCGATCGATTGTATACCATTAAACTTGCCATATAGTTTGCAATGGATGGTGGGGTAAAAAATTGTCCGATTTTTTTTCTAAAGTTCTTAGGGACACTTTTTCCGTACGAAATGGTCTAATTCTAACACAGAAACACGCAGTACATAATAATCGGTACTGAAACGTAGTAACTGGAATGGAAAAAGAAACTGAAGTGGTTAGAATTGAAGACCTAGAATATTCTTTTTACATAATCAGAAAAGGGTTAGGAAACCCTAACCCTCTCTGGATGATCCAAAATTGGGAATCTACATCTTATTGCCATGACCTATGCAGTCCAAGGTAAGCGTTGGTAAATACTGGGTTTTGGTGTAGCCCAAAGAAGCATCAAATCATGCTCCGGCCAAAATAATTTAATAAAACTTGCAAATTGCTGCACTTGTGTGCCTCAATCAATAGAGATTCGCTAAATGCCCTTGTGGTTTTTCCGCGAACCTGACAACGAGTGTGTAAGAGGCCACGAGCCATTTTGCAGTTCAACATCACTCGTTTTTTCTTTGTTCAGTTCAAAGAGCTTTTGTTCAGATTGACAAGAATCCGTGTCGTGTGCTCGTCTTCCTTCAAACGCATGGCAACGACAGCAGCACCCAGAACGTATCGTTGTGTGGTCAGTCACCCTTCTCGTTGGCGGAACTGTTACCGCTCTGAGCCTCCGTGCTGCTCCTGAATTTTCAGCTGCTGCGTTGCGAACTCCCGATACATGGAATGGCTCTCCAGCAATTGTTCATGCGTACCGCATCCTGTCAACTTGCCTTTGTCGATGAATAGAATCTGATCCGCATCTACGACAGTAGACAGCCGGTGGGCAATCACAAGCGTCGTCCGTCCCTTCATTAGATTGTTCAGCGCCTTCTGAACGACAATCTCGGACTTGCTGTCCAAGCTCGACGTCGCCTCATCCAGCATCAGGACGTGCGGATTACGAAGTAGCGCCCGCGCGATGGCAATCCGTTGGCGCTGGCCGCCTGACAGCTTCATGCCCCGTTCGCCCACTTCCGTCTTGTATCCGTCGGACAGTTCTTCAATGAACCCTTCCGCATAAGCCATGGCGGCGGCTCGCTTCAACTCCTCGTCTGTTACATCCCGATCCATCCCATAACAAATATTATCGCGAATTGTTCCGTCAATCAGCGGGCTCTCTTGCGACACATAACCGATCAGAGAGCGCCAAGAATGCAGCGTGATTTCATTGATTTCTTCATTCCCCAGCTTGATGGCGCCGGTAGTTGGCAGGTAGAATCGCTCCAGAAGCGAGAACAGCGTCGTCTTCCCGCTCCCGCTTGGTCCAACAATAGCCGTTACCTTGCCCGGACTGATCGTGAAGCTGACATCCTCAAGTACAGGCTTTCCTTCGCCATAGGAAAAGTACACATGCTCGGCATGAATCGGCATATTCGCTTGCCCGGCCTCTTTCCCATGCACATGATCTTCTTCCGGCTCCTGTAAAATCGCAGCCATATGATCAGTTGCTCCAATCGCTTTTTGAAGCTGGGTGAAGAACATGGACAACTGGCTCATTGGCAACACAATCTGAATCAAGTATAGAATAAAGGCGACCAGTTCTCCCGCAGTCAGCGCCCCTGATGAGACGCGCATGCCGCCATAGCCAACAATGACGACAAGCAGCACCATCAGCACGAACGACATAATTGGGGAGATCATCGCCTGTATGGCGCCTTCCTTCATGCCGAACCGAAGCAGATTGTTAATCGCCTTGCGCCCATTCTCATACTCTCTTGCTTCCGCATTGGATGCTTTCACCAAGCGAATTTCCGCCAGCACTTGACTTAACATAGCCGTGAAGGAAGCTGTCTCATTTTGCAGTCCTTTGGAAATGTTGAACATTTGCTTGCCGAGCGGGAACAGCACCAAGGCGGCGAGCGGAATGATGACGAGCATAATCACCGTCATTTGCCAATCGAGATACAACAATACGATGAACGAGCCGATGACGGAGATGATGCCAGTGAATAAACTTGACAGATGATCCGTAATGAACCCTTTCACAATTCCCGTATCATTCGTGATGCGGCTGACGGTCTCGCCCGTCTTGTTCCGGTCATAGTATGACACCGGCAGCACCAGCATCTTTTTCCACAGCCGATCACGCAAGCCGGCAACCACGCGCTGTCCGACAAGATTGAGCAAATAGATGGACAAGCCGGCGGCCACGGTCTGGGTGATCAACGCGATAGCCAATCCCGCAATTTGCAGCGTATTCAACTGCAACGTTGAGAAGTTGTCGACCATCCCCTTCGTGAATAGCGGAATAACGAGCGATACGGCAGCCCCGCCGATGCTCATCAGCAAAGCGACGAATAACATAGCCTTGGGTGGCTTGGTCTCATTAATGAGCTTCAGAAATTGACGCCAATTGCCTATCGTGCCTTTCGTCTGTTCGATTTCATTCTCCATAACAACGACTCCTCGTATCGTATTTCCTGAAGGCAGTTTTGAGTCTTATTCCAGTGCTTTACAGGAATATAGAATGCCTTCAAAATTTTCAGTCTGCACAGTGTAATTCATTTTGCATGAGGGTGAAGCCCTTCAGCAACTGAAATATACCAAGGTGTTCACCATTCATCCGAAGCTGATTGACAAAACCGATTCATGTGCTTTTACCTTGTTGAAGCTGCCAACTCGGTAAAAAACCATGACCCGAATATTCGGGGAGTACTATCGGAAAAAATACAATGATGTCCCTAAGAAAATAATCCTCTTGGGTCGTTATCAAGGGAAAGAATATATTAGACTGCATGCTTGGCTTGAATTAGAAGGCGCTATATATATCTATCGGACAGTAGACACAATTTTTTGACTTCAAAGTACCGTAGATTATAGTCAAAATCCCTAGCTAGACAGAATGGATTCGTTTATTTCTATAGAGGAAGGAGTTTCAAGCGTGAAACTGGGTACCACGATTTCGATGAAAAAGCGCGTCCAAAAATAAAATAAGACCACAACAATCGCATAGAGTGTTCTCTATGCGCCGTTGTGGTCTTGATCCGTATCTCACACCCATGTAATGAACTAATACTCGTATGATAAATGATATGGACCATTTGATCAAGTAGGCCTGAGGTCTAGTCTCCCCGGAACGCCCGCTTCATTCGGTCGAAGAACGATTCCTCGTGCCCGCCGTTCGTTTGCTCACCGCCGCTGGCCGCGAACTGTCGAAGTATCTCTTTCTGTTCGTCATTCAGTTTCGTCGGCGTCACGATAACAACCTTGACATGCTGATCGCCTTGCCCGTGGCCCCGCAGTCGCGGAACGCCTTTGCCGCGCAGTCGGAAGAAGGTCCCTGTCTGCGTGCCGGCCGGAATTTTGAGCTTGACTCTATCGGTCAGCGTCGGAATCTCAATCTCGTCGCCGAGCGCCGCCTGAGCGAATGTGAGCGGCACCTCGCAGTAGATATCGTCGGCATCGCGTTCGAAAAATTCATGCGGCTTCACGCGGATGACAATGTACAAGTCGCCGTTCGGACCGCCGCGCGATCCGCTCTCGCCTTCTCCGCTCATGCGCAGTTGGGCTCCATCGTCTACTCCTGCCGGAATGCGTACATGAATGACGCGCTGCTTCTTCACGCTTCCGCTGCCATGGCAGGTGCCGCATTTCTCGCGAATGATTTTGCCCTTGCCTTGACATACCGTGCAAGGACGCCGATTGACCATGCGGCCGAACGCCGTATTTTGCACGACCTCCTGCTGTCCCGTTCCATGGCAGGTCGAGCAGGTATCCGGCTTCGTACCAGGCTTCGCCCCGGTCCCGAAGCAGGTGTCGCACTGCTCGGTCCGCGGAATCGTAATATCCGTCTCTTTGCCGAAGACGGCTTCCTTGAATTCAATCTGCATCGTATACTGCAGATCACTGCCTCGCTGTGGCGCATTCGGATCGCGGGTGCGTCCTCCGCCGCCGAAGAACATATCGAATATGTCGCCGAATCCGCCGAAATCCCCGGAGAACCCGCCTCCGCCCATGCCTTGATTCGGATCTACATGCCCGTACTGGTCATACATCGCCCGCTTCTGATCGTCCCCAAGCACATCGAACGCTTCCTTGACTTCCTTGAACTTCTCTTCCGCGTCCGCTGCCTTGTTCACGTCAGGGTGATATTGACGCGCAAGCTTCCGGTAGGCTTTTTTGATTTCGTCGTCGCTAGCCCCTTTGCTTACGCCGAGCACTTCATAATAATCTCGCTTTTGCGCCACTCTTCCACCCCCATTGCAACTTAAAAGCCCGGTATCCCGCATCCGTTCCGCTGCAACCGGCAGAACGGGCCGCGTTGCCGGACAAGTGCCGCATGGCCTACACGCCATGCCGTTCTGCAGTCTTCATCGTAAACAGGCAAAGCCAAAGCCGGGTGAAACCCGGCTTTGACCCTGTTCATCCGCGCTTATTTCTTGTCTTCGTCCACGACTTCGTAATCGGCATCGACTACATTATCCTTTTGGGCCGCGCCGTCATTCGCTTGCTCTTGACCAGCCTGCTGCGCTTGCGCCGCCTGCTCATACAGCTTCACGGATAATTGCTGCACGACTTCAGACAGCTTGTCGGTCGCCGCTTTGATCTCGTCGATATTGTCGCTTTCGAGCGCCTTCTTCACATTTTCCTTGGCTTCGTTCGCCTTGTCGATCTCGGCTTGGTCAACCTTGTCGCCCAGATCCTTCAACGTTTTCTCTGTCGAATATACCAATTGGTCGGCGTTGTTCTTCACTTCGACCATTTCTTTGCGCTGCTTGTCTTCTTCTGCGTGCAATTCCGCTTCCTTCATCATGCGGTCGATTTCATCGTCGTTCAAGCCGCTGGAGGACGTGATCGTAATGTTCTGCATCTTGCCGGTTCCTTTGTCCTTCGCAGATACTTTGACGATCCCGTTCGCGTCGATATCGAACGTAACTTCGATCTGCGGCACGCCGCGCGGCGCTGGAGGAATGTCTCCCAACATGAAGCGTCCCAGCGTCTTGTTATCCGCCGCCATCGAACGCTCCCCTTGTAGGACATGAATCTCGACGCTCGTCTGATTGTCCGCATACGTCGAGAAGGTCTGCGACTTGTCCGTCGGGATCGTCGTATTGCGCTCGATCATCTTCGTAAATACGCCGCCCGCTGTCTCAATACCAAGGGAGAGCGGAGTGACGTCGAGCAGAACGACGTCCTTCACATCGCCGGTCAGTACGCCCGCCTGCACGGCTGCGCCCCGAGCGACGACCTCATCCGGATTCACGCCTTTATGCGGCTCTTTGCCGATCAGTTTTTTGATCGCTTCCTGAACGGCTGGAATCCGGATCGATCCGCCGACGAGTACGACTTTGTCGATATCGGATGGAGTCATGCCCGCATCCTGCAGCGCTTGGCGCGTCGGGCCGAGCGTACGCTCAACCAGATGCGCGGATAGTTCCTCGAACTTGGCGCGCGTCAGGTTCAGCTCCAAGTGCTGAGGCACGCCGTCGACGACCGTGATGAACGGCAGGCTGATCATCGTCGTCAATACGCCGGACAGCTCTTTTTTCGCTTTTTCCGCCGCATCCTTTAGACGCTGCACAGCCGCTTTGTCTTTGCTCAGATCAATACCTTGCTCTTTTTTGAACTCCGCTACCAAGTAGTCGATAATCACTTGGTCGAAGTCGTCTCCGCCCAACTGGTTATCACCGCTCGTCGCTTTCACTTCGAAGAAGCCGTCGCCCAATTCGAGGATTGACACGTCGAATGTGCCTCCGCCCAAGTCGTAGACGAGAATGGTATGGTCGGTTTCTTTGTCTGCGCCGTAGGCAAGCGCGGCCGCTGTCGGCTCGTTCACGATGCGGAGCACATCCAAACCTGCGATCTTGCCGGCATCCTTCGTCGCCTGGCGCTGGGAATCGTTGAAGTACGCCGGCACGGTAATAACCGCTTGCGTTACCGTTTGGCCCAAATAAGCCTCTGCGTCGGACTTGAGCTTCTGCAGAATTATGGCAGAGATTTCTTGCGGCGTGAAGGATTTGTCGTCGATCGTCGTCTTATATGCCGTGCCCATATGACGTTTAATCGAGCTGATCGTGCGATCCGGGTTCGTAATCGCCTGGCGCTTGGCCGTATCTCCGACGATGCGCTCGCCGTCTTTTTTGAAGCCGACAACCGAAGCGGTTGTGCGGGTGCCTTCCGGATTCGGAATGACGACGGCTTCGCCGCCCTCCATTACCGCAACACAAGAGTTTGTTGTTCCCAAGTCAATACCGATAACTTTACTCATTGCAATGTAACCTCCTCAACTGGCTCTCAATCTATATTCATATTAACTAAGCGGATAGCATGTGAACGATCTTTTAGCCGCTTACCTTGACCATGGCCGGGCGAAGCACCCGCTCGTTGAGCATATAGCCCTTTTGGACTTCTTCCACGACGATGCCTTCCTCTTGCTCTTCCGACTCCACCTGCATAATCGCCTGATGGAATTCCGGGTTGAACGGCTCGCCGACGGCGTTCATCGCCTTCACGCCTTCCTGCTCTAGCACCTGCATGAATTGGCGGAAGATCATGTCCACTCCTTTGACGAACGATTGCTCCTCGCTGCCCGTCTGCACTGCTACCAAGGCGCGCTCGAAGTTGTCGAGCACCGGAAGCAACTCGGTCACCAGCTTGGAAGATGCGTACTGAGCCAGTTCTTCCTTCTCCTTCACCGTACGGCGGCGGAAATTATCGAAATCCGCCTGGGCACGCTGCAGGCGCTGCTGAAGCTCCTCCGCTTGCGCATGGGCCTCCTTCAGCTCTGCCGACTCGCCCTGTACTTCCTCCGCTGCCTTGCCTTCTGCTTCGGTTATCTCTCCGGCCACCTGGTTATGTTCAACGTCGTCTATCTCTACAGCCTCCGAGTCCACCTGATCGTTCCTCTCGATCTTCTCTTCTTGTTCTGGGTTCAATCCTTGCACCTCCCTAAATGTAGTCAAGCTTTCTATTTTCCTGCTCCGGGAAGCCGGAGCCTTATGCTTCCGGCTTCATCTTAATAACCGTGTGAATCCGCAGCACGGCGGCGGCCACTTCTCCGGCGGTACGCAGCGCATGGAGCTTCACGGCGACCGGGTCGACGATGCCGGCCTCGACATAATCAAGCAGCGCTCCGCTGTCACAGTCAATGCCGATGGCATCGGATGCAGAAGCGGTCTGCGCCGCCCGCGCTTCCTCCAGCTTCTCCAGTGGGTTGAAGCCGGCGTTGAGCACAATCTGGGCCATCGGCTTGCGCAGCGCCTGCGCTACTGCGACCACACCGAAGGCTTCCATGCCGCGGACAGTCTCCCTGTAGCGCTCCAGCATATAGGAGAGCGCCAGCTCCGTCGTGCCGCCGCCCGGCAGGACGCCGCTCTGGATCGCGGCTTGCAGCGCTGCGGCGGCATCCTGGGCGATGCGCGCCCGCTCGCCCACAACCTCGCGCGTGCTCGCGCCCACGATGAGCGTCACCTGCGCACGGTACATTCCCGCCGGCTCCGGCGGGAATGTAGAGTTGAGCGCCGTCTGCGGGGCATACAGCCGCACGCGCTCCAGGCGCTCATCGTAGCGCACGCAGGCGGTGCGGCCGAGCAGCGGCTCCAGCACCGCCGACGCCTTAGCCAGGGCGGCGCGCTTCAACGGCTTGCCGCCCGTTAGGCGGCAGACGCGCATAATATCTTCGCGGCTGACTCGCTGCACGACCATCATATCATGGTCGAGGCAAAATTGTTCCGCTTCCGGATGAAGGCCTCGCTCCAGCACGAGGAAGCCGACCCCCAGCTCGTGAAGACGCTGTAGCCGCTCCATGAAGGCGGAGCGGTGAGCCATATACTGCTGAAAGCCGGCTTCGGTCGTAAGCAGTTGCTCGTCGAGCGTGTCCGGTTCGAGTGCATCCTGCAGGATAAGGACGCGGCACCCGGTCCGGTCCGTCAGCCAATCCCGCTGCAGCGGCTTCTGCTTCAGGAGCACGCCGTGGAACCATTCATTGCTCGCCTTCTCGTGCGCGACAATCTGCTCCGCGAGCCGATAGGCAGGATTCTCCAGTTGCTCCCAACCTGTCGCCTGTCCCGCCTCCAGCACTAGGCGGACGATGTCGGTCTGCTCCCGGCCCGCGATATGTACCGCGTGGCGCAGCTTCGGGTCATCCCAGCCGTCGAGCCGAAGTGCGCGTTCCGCCAGCCGGTCGGCCGCGACGCGGATGCCCTCCAGCATCCCGGTCACGACCTTCGCCGCGGGTACTCCTCTCGTCACCTGGGCCACGCCTTCCTGCACCAGCGCACCGGCCAATAACGTCGCCGTCGTCGTACCGTCGCCGACCTCGCTCTGCTGGGCGCGCGCCACCTGAATGAGCAGCCGGGCCGCCGGATGGCTCACATCCATTTTCTCCAAAATGGTAACGCCGTCATTGGTAATGACGACGTCGCCATTCGCGCCGACCAGCATGACGTCCAACCCCTTCGGGCCGAGCGTGCCCTCGATAGCCGAGCTGAGCGCCCGGACGGCATTGGCATTATTCAGGAGCGTCGCATAGCGATCATCGGTATCCTGTACTTGTCCTTGAGTCACAAGCCGCCCCCTCCCGATTATTTATACCATTGATGCATGAATACCGCCATTTGGCTGGACAGATGGTTCATCAGTGTGATGACCTTCGCATACTCCATTCGGGTCGGCCCCAGGATGCCGACCGTACCCAGCGTCTGACCGTCGACCGAATAAGTTGCGGTAATCATGCTGCAGTTCGTAATCGCGACATGCGCATTCTCTTGGCCGATGCGGACCTGGATGCCGGAAGGGGCGGAGCCCATGACCTTGATCAAGGCCGGCGTCTCCTCGAGCAGCCCCCAGATCGTCTTGATCTTGTCGACATCCTGGAATTCAGGCTGGGTCAGCATGTTCGTCGCCCCGCTCAAATAGATTTGCCGATGGTCGTTATTGTCGGCCAAAATGCTTTCTGCGAGCGCCATCAGCTCCTGGACATGCGACACATATTGGCTCATTTCCTGTCCAATCTCGTTATACAGTTGCGCACGCAGCTTATATAGAGGAACCCCAACAAGCTTAGAGTTCAGCAGGTTGACCACGGTCTCCAGCTCAGAAGCGGAGACGCCCTCCGGCAGCGTGACGGTCTTGTTCTCAACATAGCCCGTGCTCGTCACGACAATCGCGACTGCCGTATTCTCATTCAGCGGCAGCAGTTGAAAATGACGAAGCGAGGCGTCGAAAACTTCCGGCCCCAGCGCGATTGACGTATAATTGGTCAAATGAGATAAAATCGATGCCGTATGCTGCATAATCTCTTCCATCGCTGTTATCTTTTCCGCGAAGACGGATTTCAACCGCGTGACGTCTTCGCTGGACAGGCGATCAAGACGAACGAGATGATCGACATAATAACGGTACCCTTTATGAGATGGGATGCGCCCTGCTGACGTATGCGGCTGCTCCAGATAACCGAGCTCTTCCAGATCGGCCATCTCGTTGCGAATCGTAGCCGGGCTGAAATTCACGTTGCCCCGCTTCGATATACTACGAGATCCGACTGGCTCCGCAGAACGGATATAATCATCTATGATGGCATTCAAAATCATACGCTGGCGTTCCGTCAACATGCGCTCCCTCCTTAGATGTAGCTGGATATCCGTTAGCACTCATCATCGTCGAGTGCTAACCGCCACTACAAAAATACCAAACGGACAAGACAATTGTCAAGTCAGTTCGGTACATTGGGCGTACATTGATCTTTCTTCAAGTTCGCGGCTTGCTATTATTCCTCAAATGAACGGCTGCCCCTTTATGCGTTTGGTGCTGAAGCGCTAACCCTCGTTTTTGGCTGTCAAAGATAATGAAAACCGCCGCAGCCCGATTCAATCAAGCTGCGGCGGCCGCCAACGGATATTTGCCAATCGATCTTTCTTCGTTCCTTATTGCTTCGATCCTTGTTCCAGTGCACCGACAAAAGCGGCGAACACGTCATTGCCGAACAACAGGCCCTGATCTGTCAGCCGATAGCCCGCTTCCGTCGGCTTCAGCAGCCCCTTCTTCAGCAGCCGCTGAATCGGCTGAGCGAATACTTGGTCAAGCAGCGCGCCGTCAAATTGCTCCGCGAAGCGCTCGCTGCTTACCCCTTCCAGCATCCGCAGGCCAACCATCATGAAATCTTCCATCGCTTCCGCTTCCTTGACCCGGAATGAATCCAGCCGCGGCAAGCCTTGCTTGCAGGCGTCATTATACGGAGTGACGCCCTTGATGTTCAGATAACGCTGCCGGCCGACATATCCATGCGCACCGGCGCCGAGGCCATAATAGTCCTCATTGCGCCAATAGGTCGTATTATGCCGGCTCGCGTAGCCTGGCCGCGCGAAGTTGCTGATCTCGTACTGCTCATAGCCGGCCGTCTTCATTCGTTCCATAATGAGCATATACATGTCCAGTTCCGCTTCCTCGCTCGGAAGCGGCAACTCATTGCGTTGGTACATCGCATGGAACAGCGTGTTCTGTTCCACCTTCAGGCTATAAATGGACAGATGAGGGAGAGCGAGCTCCAGTGCCTTCTCGACGCTATGCTCGACCATCTCGACCGTCTGGTTCGGCAGGCCGAACATCAGGTCGATGGACATATTGGCGAAGCCAGCCCGCTTCGCGTTGTCGATGCTGCGGTACACATCATCCGTATTATGGATACGGCCGATGCCGGTCAGCAGCTCATTGTTGAAGGACTGCACCCCGAAGCTGATCCGGTTCACGCCGCCCTCCCGCATGACCTCCAGCTTGTCCGTACCGGTTGTGCCGGGATTGGCTTCCATCGTGAACTCGATATCCGGACTCCACTGCGGAAAGGCGCGCCGCACCGAGGCCAGAAAATACTCCATCTGCTCCGGCGTCAATACGGTCGGCGTTCCTCCGCCGACGAATATCGAATCAATCACACCGGGGAGATGCTGCTGAACGGCATGTTCCATTTCTTGCTCCATCGCTCTCAAGTAGCCCATCACCGGCTGTCCCTTCAACACGTAGGAATTGAAGTCACAGTAATAACATTTATTCGTGCAGAACGGAATATGGATATAAACCGCGCGCGGAGCGCGAACCTTCTCTGGTTGATCTCGAAGTTGTGGCTCGGCAATATGTGCCATGATATCCTCCTAATTCATCCCATCACTGGCATTAGTACAGACTTGGGAAATCCGATCTTGATCTCGCTGCCGAACCCCAAGCAGTACGACAAAGGTATCATATTCTAGCCATTCGCACAACGCAGGCTGCTCTACAGCTTCAGCACCATCCCGTTCGGTAGCGTCTCATTTACAGCTACAGTATGGGTCCGTGTTGTTCCATCCGCAAAGGCAAGTAAAATTATTAGCTTGACGCTATTTTTGTGTAATATTGCTCGCTTAAAGGTTGGTCGGTGCTGTCGGTTCTTCCAAATCCACCACATCTACGTCAGAAGCTTTTACAAACCCAAATCGATGATTAAAGTGAATTCGATAATATTCGTCATTACCCAATATCATCGTATTGACTCCATACGGCGACTCCGAAAAGACTTTTGCAATATACGAATCCGCTTTCATCTTCTCAACAGCTACATAAAATTGACCTTCCGAAATCTTATATTGTAATGGGTTAATTTTATCTGGAGTAATATCTTTTGGATAAGCGCTCATTTCCGGGTAAGCAGCCCCGTAAACATCAATTTCCTTTTTCCCCTTTTTCGGCGTAATTATCGTCCCTTTTGTATTTATCGTATATTGATTTTGTGGATTATAAAACCAAGCCTTCTTGCCCGCAAACCAAATCGCATTCCAGTCTCCTTCTTGTTCTGCTAGATAAAAGCTGGTTCCTGTCAAAAGTTTGTCTCCCCAATGGCAGGCTGTTTGCGTACCGAGCCCTAAAGCTGGATCAGGAAAAAGCGGCGATTCAAAAGTTGGTTGTTCGTAAAGGTAAACAAAGTTGGCCGGTTGAACCGTCGGATCTGCGTCACTAATGGTTTGGTTATTCGTTTTGAAATCAAGTTTAATTGTAACAATATTGCCACTATTATTATTAGAAATTGCAGTCGATCCCACCAATTCCATATAATGATCCCAATCCCAAAATGGACCTGGATCCCAATGCATTCCTGTTTGTCGGGATTGATTTACACCGGGTATTTCTTCATGTCCAAAGATATGAGCACGATCAAGCGGGATATTATATTTTTCTGCTAAATAACGAACTAGCTTGGCAGAAGCTCGATACATCGGCTCGCTATACCAGGTTGCTCCTTCTAATGCATGCCCTTCATGCTCTATACCTATAGAATGCATACCAAAATACCAATTCCCTGCGTGCCATGGCACATCTTTAGTATCAACCATTTGCGTAATATCACCATCGGATGAACGGATCACATAATGTGCAGATACACCAGAAGCAGGATTAGCAAACCATTCTATTGTCCCATCATAGGAGCCTTCTGCATCATGGATGACAATATAACGAATGTCAGGACCAAATATAGGACGATCTGCGACATCATAATTACCATAGTTTGAAGGATTTTCACTTTTTTGTTGGTGAAATGCAGGAACAAAATGACAAGCAAGGTCACTAGGACAATCAGCAGCCTTATTTTGTCCATTGCTTTGCTGAGTACGTTTGAAAGTGTTGAGGTTGGGCTTTACTTCCTTAGGAGGTAAGTACATTCGTTCTCCCTCTAAGGTTGTACGCTCTTCCCCCTGATTAATAGATTGATAGACTCGATTCGCAAAATCTTCCGCATGAACTTCCTGATTAGAAGGGTAATATTTTGCAACCGCACCATACCAATCTGAATCATTTTCCGGTATCCCCCCTGTTGTTTCTTTCACATATTTTGCTAACAGCGCTGCTCCTCCCCTTATATTCTGATACACGCTTTTTTTTAATGTATCCGGTGATTCTTTCAATAAGTTAGCAGCTACTTCTAGCGGAGAAGTGTTATTCTCTTGATCGCTCTCTGCACGCATTACTCCGTTTATAGTTAATAAATGCATTGGGCCATATCCACCTGAAGTACTAGGCTCTCCGTTATGAGATTCCCACCTTGTCAGATTATAAGAAACGGAAAGCAAAATAGGCTCAGGTACGTTGAATTCTTTGGCAACTGTAGAAAATAGTTGTTGTAAAGTCATCTCATTTATGGATTGTTCCATGGTCATAGAGTCTCCCCTTGTGCCGGCAAACGCTACATCAGAAAGATAAACAAATTGACTGGTTCCCATCATTATAGAGATAATAGCTAAAAAAAGTTTTTTCTTCATAATAATTTGCTGTTTTTATCTATTTAGATTAGACAGATTATCAAGCTACGTGCGGCGACTTCTCCATAATAACAAGTTGTGCTGTTTCGTACTTCTTTGGGACGCTGGCCAATCGGTTGACCCACCAGAAGAAAGCACGGTTTTTAAGAGTTTCCGGCATTTTGCTTGTAATACAAAGATTGGAATCTACTCAGCAACCAAACGTCCTGCTTAAATTCAACGGTGGTTACCCATTTTATTTTATGCGATTCCAATCATGAGTGTTACTTTTTAACTCATTCTGTCATTACAAAACAGCCTTTACCCCTCCCCCATATCATCATTTTCAACATAACTTATTGTTGTGCCCCACAAAAAATGCTTCAGCTCATTGATAGAGTCGTGAATGCAATGTAGATAATCACAGTTACAAAGAAAGATCACCTCCAAATCTTTCCTCCACACTTTTGAATTATTTCATATTAGTAGAGATTTGTAAATGGAAATATATATCTGTTCGCTACAACACTTCTTGATTTTTTTTGTATGAACCACGGTTCGATAAAACAATCATGACTTCCGCGAGCTGAAGATCAACGATAATGGTTGTACGGCTGGATGAAGAAGTACGCGCGGAGGAGCCGGAAATCTCCGCCGCGCAGGTGTTCAAGTCGGGGGAGCACCAGAGATGTGGGAAATGCAGAAGCGTATCCGGGAACGGCAGGAGGAACACGAGATCCTAAAAAAGGCGATGCACTCCTTCGCGAAAGACCGTCGGTAAAGTATTTGTCATCTACTACAAACGGCTCAACCGTCCGCCCAGTGACCGAAGCCGTCGCCTTCAGGAATGGACGAAGCAGATGAAAGACGTAATTCCCTCATACTTTTCGATGCACCCCATGTTAGTTTCACGCTAGTTTTCTGTACTATTGCTCGCTTGAGGGTTGGTAGGTGCTGTCGGTTCCTGCAGTTTTACCACATCTACGTCAGAAGCTTTTACAAACCCAAATCGATGATTTAGGTAAATTCGATAATATTCATCTTTACCCACTATTTCCGTATGGAATCCATACGGTGACTCCGTAAAGACTTTTGCATGATACCAATCTCCATTCATCTTCTCCACAGCTACATAGAATTGACCTTCCGAAATCTTATATTGTAATGGGGCAACTTCCGGTGGCGTAATATTTTGTGGATAAGCGCTATTTTCCGGGAAAGCAGCACCGTAAACATCAATTTCCTTTTTCCCCTTTTTCGGCGTAATTATCGTCCCTTTTGTATTTATGGTATATTGATTTTGTGGATTATAAAACCAAGCCTTCTTGCCCGCAAACCAAATCGCATTCCAGTCTCCTTTTTGTTCTACTAGATAAAAGCTGGTTCCTGTCAAAAGTTTGTCTCCCCAATAGGAGCCTGTTTGATTGCCGATCCCTAGAGCTGGATCACGAAAAAGCGGCGCTTCAAAAGTTGGTTGTTCGTATAGGTAAACAAAGTTGGCCGGTTGAACCGTCGGATCCGCGTCACTAATGGTTTGCTTATTTGTTTTGAAATCAGGTTTAAGTGTAACAATCTTGCCTTTATTATCATGAGTAACAACAGTTGATCCCAACAATTCCATATAATGTTCCCAATCCCAATACGGACCTGGATCCCAATGCATTCCTGTTTGTCGGGATTCATTAATTCCGGGTATTTGTGCATGTCCAAAGATATGAGCACGATCAAGCGGGATATTATATTTTTCTGCTATATAACGAACAAGCTTTGCAGAAGACCGATACATCGGCTCGCTATACCAGGTTGCTCCTTCTAATGCATGCCCTTCATGCTCTATACCTATAGAATGCATGTTAAAATACCAATTCCCTGCGTGCCATGGCACATCTTTAGTATCAACCATTTGCGTAATATCACCATCGGTTGAACGGATAACATAATGTGCAGATACATAAGACGCAGGAGTAGCAAACCAATTTATTGCCTCATCATAGCTGCATTCTGTATCATGTATAATAATATAACGAATTTCAGGACCAAATGTAGGACGATCTGATACATCATAATTACCATAATTTGAAGGATCATCACTTAATTGTTGGTGAAATGCAGGAACAAAATGACAAGGAAGGTCACTTGGACAATCAGCAGTCTTATTTTGTCCATTCCTTTGCTGACTCCGTTTTAAAGTTTTAAGATTAGGCTTTACTTGCTTAGGAAATAAGTACACTCGTTCTCCCTCTGAAGTAGTGCGCTTTTCCCCCTCATTAATCGATT
Source organism: Paenibacillus popilliae ATCC 14706 (assembly GCF_000315235.1). Classification (GTDB taxonomy): domain Bacteria; phylum Bacillota; class Bacilli; order Paenibacillales; family Paenibacillaceae; genus Paenibacillus_B; species Paenibacillus_B popilliae. Next base: position 54,048 of record NZ_BALG01000161.1, read on the forward strand.
CATAAACTTGATTCGCAAAATCTTCCGCAAGAACTTCCTGATTTGAAGCGTAATATTTTGCAATCGCACCATACCAATCTGAATCATGTTCCGGTATGCCCCCTACGATTTCAGTCACATATTTTACTAAAAGCGCTGCTCCTCCCCTTATATTCTGATACACGTTCTCTTTTAATATATCCGGGGATAACCCCAATAAGTCAGCAGCTACTTTTAGCGTAGAGGTGGTGATCTCCTGATTTGTGTCTTCCTGCTGTCCTCCGGTTAGACTTATTAAATGCATTGGACCATATCCACCTGAAGTACTAGGCTTTCCATTATGGGATTCCCACCTTGTCATATGATATGAAACGGAAAGCAAAATATGCTCAGGTACGTTGAATTCTTTGGCAACCTTAGAAAATAGTTGTTGCAAAGTTATCTCATTTATGGATTGTTCCATGGTAATAGAGTCTCCTTTTGTACCGGCAAACGCTATGCCAGAAAAATGAACAAATTGACTGGTTCCCATCATTAGAGAAATAAGAGCTATACAAAGTTTTTTCTTCATCATATTTTGCTGTTTTGTACTTCTGTGGGGCGTCATTACAAAACAGCTTTTCCTCCTCCCCCATTTCATATCTTCAACATAACTTATTGTTGTACCCCACAAAAGCGCTTTGGCTGTTATTTTTCCGTAAAAATTATGATTCGTAACCTAGCGTACAACCCCAAATCAAGATAGGTAATTCCAAATTTTTCCTCCTTCCTTTCCGATTATTGCATAATCGTAGAGATTTGTAAATCAAATTTTATAGCTTTTCGCCACAACACTTCTCGATTTTTATACTCCCTATATTCTGGGCGTACATTTGCACAACAAGATGTAGTACATAATGATGGGAATCATCAGGAGATAACTGGGGATAAAAGCTGCGTACTGTATCCGTCCACGACTGTTGTTCAGTATGGAAACATTGCACTGTGGCTTAAACCAGCTCCAACTCCACTTTCATGTCGGAGTTGTGGCGAGAAGCCATGGATGTTTTAAGTGATCTATGCCGGTAAGGTTCTGCAACGCTAACTGTTTGGTTGATAACGAAAAATATTTGAGAAATATCGTCATGTTCTGTTGATTGGCTTCGTCTAATATAGATAAGCATCTGCACTCGCAGTAGACAAGCCGACAATGACTGGCTGTCTGTAACTTTTTTGATGCTTGGGGCAGGTATGATTGCTTGTTTCAACAAAAGGAGATGCTCCATGTCTTACTCTAGCGGGTGACACCACAGGGAGTTGACCACTTTAGGAAAACTCGTAACTCCTAACAAGTAAGCATAACGACATCAATGAATACTATCGGTTTGGATTGTCAACAGTAAATCAAACAACTTTTTTTGTACGAAAATGACACCTTGCACGAAGTAGCAGGATGTAGTTCTTTACACTGAAATAGAAGGGTTCTGTAAAATGGCACAAAAAAACACCCCCTACAAATTGATTAACTAATATATGGTACTTTAGGGTTTATCCAACATCTCCCAACT
>NZ_BALG01000160.1 GCF_000315235.1 Paenibacillus popilliae ATCC 14706
TACCTTCCGTCCGATCTCTGTCGCTGGCCAAATCGAAGCAACCGAGTCCCTTCAGCTCCAAGTCGGCGTTGCCCGGATCGACGTTCGTCCCGGTATTGAACCCGGACTGCTTCGTGATGTAGTTGCCGCCCTTACCCCGTTATGCTGAATTTCATCGCTTCACCTGTTTATCTGGCTTGCGGCGCAACAGACATGCGCAAATCCATTGATGGGCTGGCCGCTATGGTACAGGAACAATTTGGGCTCAATCCGTTTTCCCTGGCGCTGTTCGTGTTTTGTAATCGCAGACGGGACAAGCTCAAAATTCTGCATTGGGATCATGCTGGCTTCTGGCTCTACTACCGCAGGCTCGAACGCGGCTCGTTTCAGTGGCCCGCTGGCGGCACAGCCTTACCTATTCCCTATTATACGAAGCACTATCCGTTATGTTCCAATTTGGACTTTGGATATTCGCGTTACTGACGTTTGTCTTGACGCTGCTGATATACTTGCACACAAAGAAATAGGCCGCCCACTGGAATGGTTTGCGGCCTATTTCGTACACCTATATCCAAGCCAACCGCTCTTAAAGCGGCTATTGCTTGGGAGTCGTGTTGCTAGCACGGCTCCTTTTTCTATTTATATCTTACCACGGTGTAATTTATACGTCTACGGAGTTTTGTACACCCTTGCTTTTTTTACTTTTAAATCCATAGGTCATTTTACGCCAAATCATTTCCAACGGACCCTGTTTAAATTTCATAACATATAGATTAGCACCGATAAGCTCAATAGCAATGATAAGCAAAGACATTAAAAACAATTGAAAGAGAGTAAATCCATCTTTCAAACCAAACAAGTGAATAAAAAGGGAGCCTAAAAAGTTTTGAGCTACATATACCGATACCGCCATTTTCCCCATATTAGCAATGGGTTTTAAGAAATTCGACAAAGCTTTATTCTGTAAAAGTAAAAACAAACTGCTCAAGTAAAATAAAGTCATAGAAAAGGTACAAATACGTGAGGATATATCTACTAACATCCACGCTGATTCCGGTATAGTTTCAAAAATATACCAGATAGAGCCTATTGAAGAGATAGTACCTACGATAATACTGAAAATTGTCGTTCGATGCAGTAATTGTGCATGGTTTTGCATTTGTATTACAATGTTTCGCTTACCAGCGTATAATCCCAACAGAAACATTCCGAAAACGGTAGTTAGATCTGTAACCCCGACAGGAAACCAAAATGAAATTGCACTATGATCCGTACTTGTTAATATGCTTATACTGAAAAATGCAAGTGCCCAATTTAAAATAGTTTTAGGTTTTCTCCTGTAAAACGGCATTAAAAAAAATCCAAGAAGTGCATAAATATATAAAATGCTACCATACCAACTCAATAAATGTAATATCCCAATGAATAATAAAGCAAATAAACGGCGGGTACAGAAACGAAAAATCTTGGCACCATGGGCTTCACCGCGACTCATAAACATATAGAAACCTAAGCCAAACAAAAAAGAAAAAATACTGTAAAATTTAGTATGAATGAATACACTATAAGCCAGCTGTAAATAGGGATCAAAAGGATGGGCAGAGTATTGCATGATTGGTATGGAGTCTGATAAATAATCCAGCAACGTTATTAAATAAGTATCAAAATTTACAAATATAATTCCTATTAAGGCTATCCCACGCACAATATCTATAGAAATTATCCGTTCTTTATCTATAGTAGGATTCCAGTTTATTACTTTCCTCATCAACATTATCCATCTCCTCTAAATTGGCATTGTGCTAGCTCATATATACAAAAATCTATGGGTGATGTCCATATGTACATTTGGTGAGATAATAAAACATTTAAAAAACACCTCCATTTTATAAATATTGTTTTATTTTACTATTAAAAATATCCTCCTTAAAGTAAGTTTACCCATTAGAGATAATTTTTTCAATACCCTTTACAAGCGCATCAAAGTTTTGATTTCCTGCTTCGGTTTCTTGGCGAGAGACCCTGCCCATACACAGGCAACGACGTTCTCTTGGTGCACATCCAACCCTGCATACCGTTCCCATATCGCATCCATTCCAGCTTCACTCCCTTGCTTTGGATTGAACAGATCATGCAGCAGCATAACACTAATTTTATTACGGAAGCCGTAGTACTTTTCTATATTGCGCAACGTAAATAAAAAAAATAAGCGCCGACCAAAATAGGACGACGCTATCTATTCGTTATTCATCGTTACGTCTTTCAAGCGGCGAGTATTTGCGGTGTTGCTTCATAACGCCCGTTCCGAACATATTTACATACATCCGGACAATTTCAAGCGAGGTATGACCGAGGATTTTTTGCAACGAGAACGCATCCCCACCATTCATGACGTACTTCTTCGCAAAGGTATGTCGGAAGGTGTGCGGAGATACCCGCACTCCCGAAACTCCGGAAACCATGCCGTATTCGCGAATATAATCTTGGATTGAACAGCGTTGAAGCGGATTATTGTCGATATTGACCCACACGAGGTCGTGATCAAGTATTCCACGAATAGCAATGTACTCCTTTAGGTGACGATATAGCGTACTGCCAAAAGGGACAAATCGTTCTTTCCGTCCTTTACCGAATATCCGGATTACATTGTTTTTCCAATCGATATCGGTAGTTTTTCTTCCGCATAGTTCGGAAATTCTAACGCCGAAACGGCGATGTCAAAATCCGTTGACGCATCAGAAAACGCAGTACCATTTTGCCCCGTTGCGGAGATCATATTCTGCTGCCTAGATCGTGAATTTCCGGACATAAAAAAAACACCTACATCAAATTATTCGCGATTGAGAACGAATAACACGAAGAGAGGTGCGTCGTCATTCTAGGTGAGTGTACCGCAGGATTCGCATGGATTCCCGTAAAGGCTAATGTGTTTGGCTACGAAAAGGACACGGAAAACGGTTAAATCCGAATATTCGGATTCCGAACGTATTACGTCCTGTGCGTCTGCCAATTCCGCCACCCCGGCACATACACAGTGTGCAAACACTATGAATCTTTGAAAACAACGGTTCTGGTGGGCCCTGAGGGACTCGAACCCACGACCAATCGGTTATGAGCCGACCGCTCTGACCAACTGAGCTAAGGGCCCCTACACCATTGCTTATTGCAAAAATATTGGTTGCGGGGGTAGGATTTGAACCTACGACCTTCGGGTTATGAGCCCGACGAGCTACCGAACTGCTCCACCCCGCGACATTTTGTTATGGCCACTCTTTCGCAGTGACAAGTATTAGTATACTATATAAATCCATGAACAGTCAAGAAAAAAGTTAGAAAAATAATAATCTCTACAATGTCCCCTTAGAGAACAAAGCGGATTCCATACTTTCCTTTGCGGGAGCGGTACACCTCAATCTCGGATGGCGTATCATATCCGAATATCCAAGCATCCTGCTCCAGCCGCTCCTGCAGGCAGCGGGCCTGGAATTTTGTATTGTAGAGCTTGCCCCAATATACCCAATGCATTGCCATCCTCACTCCTTTCTTCACATGTCGCTACTATTGTGTTCGATATGTTCTCCAATCATGCAGCCTTCTTGAACGGTCAGCGGTAGCTGCGGCAACGTACAAAGACCGGCGAAGCCTTGGCAGGCTTGCCGGTCCAAATGAAGTTCTTTATTTGTTGTATTCGGGATCGACTTGTTTCTTTTTCAAAAGCTGGTTGCCCTTGCTCTCCCATTCCTTCAATGCATCGCTTACGCTCTTCTTGTTATCTAGAACCTCCTGGAACAAGGTTTGGCCGATATCGTACACTTCCCATAAATTGGTATATTTTTGGAAAATTTCATCATCATTATTTTCCGTAGGCGGAACGGGCTTCATGGTGTAGAAGGCTGCGATATTGAAGTCGGCCCCGTCTTTCGGCTTGAGATGCTTCTGGCGGGACACCAACTCATAGCTGCTGCGGGAGCGGAGCTTCGCCCATTCGTCGCTCGACACGAACTTGACGAAATCCCAAGCATCATCCGGATTCGACGCCTTCTGATTGATGGCAAAAATATTGCTCAAATTGACGAATCCGGATACGCCTGGAGCTTCCGTATGGGAGGGAAGCGTCACGACATCCCAATCGAATTTCGTGAACCCTTTGATTTTGTCGGCATTTTTCATCGCATCCGACAGATCGGAATTAATGAACGAGTAATCGCTGAGCATCATTGCCACTCGTCCGGACAGGAAGCTGTCATACTGGAACGGATTGTATTGACTGTCCTGCATCTCTGGCATTTCCATGTCATCGCCTGGAATAATCTTCTCAGCGATCAGCTTCGAAAACGTCGTCCATACATTCTCCCACTTCGGCGTATTGACGGTCATATTTTCTGCTTTATCATCGAACTTGCGGAGATTTAGCGGCTTGACATAATCATCCATGTCAAAGAACGGATCATTGCTTCTGAAATAATGATCGAAGGAGAAGCCATAGACGCGATCCTTGCCCTCGCCCTTGGATACCAGCCTCGCCTTGTCGAATACTTGCTCCCAAGTCATATTGTCCGTCGGCGGCTCGACTCCCGCTTCCTGGAATAACGTCTTATTATAGAATAAAGCCTGAGAACTGAAAGTCGGCGCTAAGCCGTACAGATTATTTTCTCCCATCGCCTTTAGGCCGTCAATGACCGTCGGCACAAATTCGCTGGTATCGATTTTATCCTGCTGAATGAGCGGATCGAGCTGCTTAAGTAGACCATCCCGAGCAAGTACCCGATATTGGCTGGCATCAAGAACGACCACATCCACCGGGTTGGCTCCGGTCATAATCTTCTTCAACGCCTCTACATAATCCGGCCGCTTATATTCTCCGTTCGATCCCCATCGATCGGACTGTTCCACAGCGGGCACGATCTCAATTTGAATGTCCCCATGCTTCGAAAATTCGAACACGTCGGTATACTGAGAACGGAAATAAGTGTCGTCATTCCCGCCGTACAGAACGCCGACGCGCAGCACGCGCTCTTGGCCTGGCTTTACTTCAGCTGACTTCGTGCAAGCTGTCAGCATCGGAATAATCATCGCTATGGCCATGGTTGCCAATAACAGCTTTCGTACCCATTTTTTTAAACCCACTGGTTACCCCTCCAACTCTTTCGGTGTGCGGATAATAATTTTATCTCCGTCTAGTTCCATCGATGCCTTATCTGTAATATGGAGAGCCTCTAAGTACTCCTTCGGCACCTGCAGGCGCCCAACGCGGTCGACGACGACATACGCTTCATGATGATCCTGAAGTCCTTGCCCTGCAAACCCTTGATCCTCACCCCCGTTCAGATTTGGATTCCGCTTGATGAACTCGGTACTCGTCAAGCCGTCGCGAATCGCAACGACCCGATCGACCTTGCCCGCCAGCGCCAAATCGTGGGTCACAATGACAACCGTTACCCCTATCTCCCGGCTCATGCGACGGAAAATGTCCATAATCATATCGGAAGTTTGCGTATCTACCGACCCCGTCGGTTCGTCCGCCAACAATAATTGGGGACGGTTGGCCAGCGAGATCGCAATGGCTACCCGCTGCTGCTCCCCACCCGAGAGCTGGTGCAGCTTGTTGTTCATCCGATGGCCCAGGCCGACCGCCTCCAGCAGCTCCTTCGCATAAGCCCGATCCATCTTCCCTGCGAGCATCATCGGCACTTCCACATTTTCCAATGCGGTCAAATAAGGAAGCAGATTTCTAGCATTGTTCTGCCAAATGAACCCGACCGTATCCCGCTTGTATTCGACCAGTTGCTCATCGGTTATTTTGAGCAGATCCCATTTGCCAACCCGTACGGTGCCGGCAGAGGGGCGGTCCAATCCGCCCAACGTATTCAGCAATGTCGATTTGCCGCTGCCGCTGTTCCCGATGATCGCCATCAGCTCTCCTTGCTTGACGGTTAAGTTCAAGCCTTGCAGGGCCACGACTTCGATCTCATCTGTCTTGTATATTTTGACAAGGCCTTCACAATGAATCATCGCTTAACGCTCCTCTCCCATCTTCACGGCTTGATGCACCCGCAGTCGGCGAATCTGCATGAACAGCAGCGTTGCGCCCGTCAGCATCATGACCCCGACAACAGCATATAACTGCATCGTATCTTTTGCATCGAAAATGATTCGGAACGGCGGCACCTGCATCTTCGCATTTTCTGCAGATTGCAGGAACGGAAGGAACAGGCGGCTTGCCAGCTTGCCGAGCAAAATGCCTATGCCGATCGACAAGCCTGCGGTAAAGATCTGTTCCAGCAGCAGCATCCCTGTCAGCTGCCGACGTGATAGACCCATTGCCCGCAAAATCCCGAACTGCACGACACGGCTCGATAAGTTGAAGAACCAGTAGAGTAAATATCCGATAAGCGAAATGATAACCGAAATCAGGAAGCCCATGCTCAGGATGCCGAAGATGCCTCCGCGAGTCGGATGCTTGCTCTGGATCGCCAGTTCGCTGCGCACGTCCTTGACGGAGACGAGCTCGATGCCTGACTTCTGAAGCTCTTCAACCGCCGGCGCAAGCGGCGCCTTTTCCTTCATCTTCAGCCATACATCGTATTTCATGAGCGGCACCTGATCATAAATATATTCCAGGTTCGTAATAAAGAACGGCGTCTGATCCGGATATTGACTCGGCCAATACGGCAGTATCGCCGCGACGACGAACTCAACCATTTGATCCTGCAGGGTGATAGAAATGACATCCCCCGGCTTCAATTCATACGTCTTCGCGATATTGCTCGGAATAATGACGGCTGCGCCCTCATAATACTTCCCTAGTGCATCCAAATAGTTGAACGGGTGCTGCGGGAACAAATCGTTCCGGAACCAGGCCACCTTCGCGAACTCGTCATTATCAATGCCAACGACCATCCCCTGGCCGATAGAACGTCCGGAGATCACGACATTGCCTTTCGCCTGCATTACTCTGGCTGCCGCCTCGACCCCAGGCAGCTTACGGAACACTTCGAACGGCGGTTCGTTCAAAACCTGCTTCCCTTTCGGAGGCTGCTGTCCTCCAGACCCGCCCGGACCTCCAGTACCGCCTCCTCCATTGTTGCCGCCGTTATTACCGCTGTTTTTGCCCCCCTGATCCTTCCGATCAGCGACGAACGTGCTTTCCCATACGGTTTCGACGACGACATCTGCGCCATATTGATACAGCGTGCGTTCCGTTGAATTCGTGTCAATGGTCCGTGCCGCCGACGCATTATATACGCCAAGCCCGAGTGTCAGAATGAGCAAAATCATCAGCGGATAGTATGATTTGGCGGATCGGGACAGCTGCGTCAGTGTCAAGTACAGCGGAACCGGCAGCAGCTTGCCGCCAATCCATTGGAACAGGCGCAGCAGCAGTGGATACAACCGCAAAAAGAACAGTCCGCAAGCGAATATCGCAAGCGCCGGAATAAAGAACAGGAACGGCTGCACTTGCAGCTGCTCCGAGGTCATTCCCGTCCGGAACGACAGCAGTTGCTGCTGATTCAGCATATAATATCCATATCCTGCTGCGGCAAGCAGCAGAACATCAAGAAACCATTTTTGCCAGACCGGACGCTTGTCTTTGCGGGCCAGCTTCTGCTTCAGATTGACGATCGATTGGCGCGCGAACAGGACGGCCGGTAAGACGCTGGCCAAAAGCGCAATCAGAACCGCGGCCGTACCGAAGATGACTGCGTCAGTCGTAAATCCGACCGGAATCGATTTGCGGTTGACGAATTCAAGGAATCCGTTAGCCGATCCGATCGATTTGGCCATGAACCAGCCGATGAGCGGCGCAATCGCGAGTGCTACCGCTCCAAGAATAAGGCCCTCCAGCAAGTAGAGCCAAATAATTTGCCCCGTGCTGGCACCGCGGCTCCGCAGCACCGCAATATCGCTCTGCTGCTTCTCCAATGCCTGATTGGCATTCATTGCGATGTAATAGAACACCATGGCGATCATGGGCGCCGCTAGCGTGAACAGCATCATCTGCAATTGAATGCTCTGGCTGCGGAATTCGTCCAGCACCTTGGCGAACGAGATCTCCACCTGCGTTCCAGGCAGCTTCTGATACAGATCGATGCCGAGACGATTCAGCGTCCGCTCCAACGGAGACAAGTGACTGGTCTTCACTTCGCGCAAATCAAAGGCATAATACCAGCTTGACTGCTGAAGAGCGACTTTATGTTCGCCCATAATCGTCTTGCTTAACGTATCCGGCGAGACGATAAGCGAGTTCATTAATCCTTCCCACCCCTGGAACCAATACGCGCTCGTCTCGTCCTGCGGCTTGAAGGTGCCGACGATCTTGATGCGGAGCGTTGTCGGATTGTCTCCATAAATCGAATATTCCAGCTCTGCACCAACATGAAGGTCGTTCCGGTACATCGCTTCCTCGAGCATAACCGCCTCAATGACACCTCCGGACTCCCCGTCTTCATACAGCTTGCCGTTCGTCCATACGACCTTGTCGTCCAGGCCGGACATGGAGCCTAGCGTCATCGAGCGCACCCGGCTCGCATCGACCTTCGTCGAATCGACCGGATATACCTCCGTCGTGCGAAGGCTGCGCCAGTTAACGAATTCCTGGACCGGGAACCCGATCTGCTCCTTCACATCTTCCCGGATATACCGGTCAACCTCTTGCAGTGCATTCGGTTCGACCTTCGCTCCGCTCGAGCCCTGATACCTCATCAGCAGGGAACCCGCCGGCGATCCTCCGCTGTTCTCCTGTAGTGTCTTCGTTACGACACGCTTTAACGCCCCGTCGGAGTACATCGGGATGCTCACCGTAAAAGATACCGCCACAATAAGCCCCAACAGCGTGCTCACCGTCAGCCAGCGGGTATTCCGCATTTTACGGAATAAAAAACGAAGTAACGGAATTTCCATATTATCGGCCCACTACTTTCTGACCCGGTTCAAGTCCGGCTTTGATTTCAATCTTGGTCGGTGTCTGCATTCCGACCTCGACATCGACTTCTCGCTTGCCGTTCTCGTCGGCAACCTGGACATAGGTCCGCGAGCCGATCGTGCGCAAGGCGGAAGGTGGGATGACGATGGCGTCCTTTATCTTGTTGGTCACGACGGTGACGCTAAGCATGGTGCCTCGGGTAACTCCCTTCGGCATCTTCTCCACCTCGATCGTCATGTACTTGTCGATCCGGTCCTGCTCCGGTTGATTGCCCTCGCCTCCCCCTTCATTATCGTTCGATGGCAGCGGAAGCGCCTTGACCTTGCCCTTGATGACACCGTCCACCGAGTTGATGCTGACCTCGGCTTCCATCCCCGGAGTGATGCGCTTCAGATCGTCCTTCGACGGCTGCGCGGCCACGGTCAGCCGGGACGTATCCGCGACGATCACCACCGGATCGTACTTCTTCGACATGGCGCCCTTCTTCGCCTTTAACGACACGATCGTGCCCGTGAACGGAGCAGTTAGCGTCGCCTTGTCAATATCCGTCTGCAGATCGGCAAGCTCCTGCTTCTTCTGTTCGAACAAGATCTGCGCTTCCTCGAACTCGACCGGATCCATCTCGTCTTTTTTGCGCAGCGTTTCCTTCATCTTCACTTCTTCGGCCCGCAGTTGCAGACGATTCTTGCGCAGCTCCTTTTGCAGGTCATCCACATCAAGTTCCGCGATGACCTGGCCTTTTTTGACCGAGTCGCCATTTTTGACATAAATATTTTTGATCGGTTTGTTGTCCAGCGTGAAGAACAAGATGTCCTCCTGATCGGACATTAATTTTCCGGTCATCGTGGCGACAGCTCTCAACTCTTCACGAACCACTTCATATTCCGGCTTCTTCGATACCGTAGGCGGTGTGATGGTCGGCAACACTTCCTCTTTCTCTTCATCCGGCAGAAGCGAGCAAGCAGACGTGAACAGCAGCATGCCGCACATCATTAGTAGAGCGGCACGGCGCCATTTGCGCGCGCTTCTAGGTGATGAATCTTCCGTCGACCATTTCATAAACATGATCAGCTACCTCCAAAATTGTGGGATCGTGGGTGGTCATACAGATGGCGATGTTTTCCGAACGAATAATTTGCCGGAATACGCCCATCACCTGAGCCCCCATTTGTGAATCCAATTCCGCTGTCGGCTCATCGGCCAGCAGCAGCAGCGGCTTATGCGCAATCGATTTGGCTATCGCTACCCGCTGTTGCTCTCCCCCCGACATTTCGAAGGGACGGTGGCTCATGCGCTTGCCTAATCCAACCATCTCAAGACAATAATGGACCCGCTCCTTCCATAAATGGCGGGGCACATTAGCCATCCGAAGCGACAATTCAACGTTCTCATAAGCGGACAATAGCGGCATAAGTGCAAAAGCCTGGAAAATAAACCCGATTTCACTGCGCCGCGTCGCGGTGCGCTTATCATCGCTCCATGTCGAAAACGGCTCCCCCCGGAACCGGATCTCCCCCTTCGTGGGCAGATCGAGCCCTCCAAGCATGTTCAGCAGTGTCGTCTTCCCTGACCCGGATCGGCCCTTCAGCATGACCAATTGACCTGGATGCACTTCCATCTCGATTCCTTTGAGCACATGCAGCTTCTGGCTGCCGACCTGGAACGTCCGCTCCACCCCGCGAACTTCAAGGAGCGGTTTATCCGGTGAGATGGGATAGGCTCGGGCAGGCCAGGCTGTAGCTTCTGTCTTGTCTTGTATGTATTCCGTCTTCTCTTGCGCCACTTCTTCCTGCTCGTTCGCCGCGAGAGCCGGGGATGCCTCGACACGGTCTGCCTTCCTCCGCTTGCGAAGCCATTTCATTGCATTCTTCGCCCCTTTCTCGGACATGTCGTCAAAAACTCATTCTAAGTATAAAGGATAGGAAAGAAAGAAAAGTTACAATCTTTGTAATGCTATGCCGACATTTGTCGCCAAATATGGAGGTTCCCAAACCTCCGAGCATTTCTACTTTATACTACTACGTTATACTATATTTTCTGTTAAATGTTTGTCAATAAAGAAAAAAAACCTAACCGATATGTCGGTTAGGCTCGATTTATGCCGCTACCAGGCAAGTTCATTGCCCCAGGCAACCGGGTTGGTGCGCCAAGATGCCAACACATCGAGATCCGCCGCTTGAATGACGCCTGTTTCCAGAGCCGTCTCCATGAGCGCGGTATAGCGGGACAGCGTATAAAGCGGGATTCCGGCTTCCCGGAATGCCTGCTCCGCTTTTTCCAGCTCATAGCTGAAGATGGCGAATACAGCAAGCGGCTCCGCCTCCGCTTCCCGGACGGCCATCGCCGCTTTGAGCGAGCTGCCGCCGGTCGAGATCAGATCCTCGATGACGACGACCTTCTGTCCCGGACGAATCAGGCCTTCAATCTGATTCTGCTTCCCGTGTCCCTTCGCCTTGTCTCGAATGTAAGCCATGGGCAGCCCCAGCTTGTCCGCGACCCAGGCCGCATGCGGAATCCCGGCGGTCGCCGTCCCGGCGATGATTTCCGCATCCAGCGCATATTCCTTGACCAAAGAAGCGAATCCCTCCGCGATGGCCCCCCGAATCTCAGGATAAGACATCGTCAAGCGGTTATCGCAGTAGATAGGGGCCTTGATTCCGGATGTCCAGGTGAACGGCTCATGCGGCCGCAGCGCCACGGCTTCTATAGATAACAAATGTCCTGCAATCTCGCGTTCCCTCTTCGTCGTTGCCATCGTTACACCAACTCCTCGATAATGGATAGTAAGGCTGCCCTTGGATCCTCCGCTTCCGTAACCGGTCGGCCAACGACGATATAATCCGTGCCATGCTGCATCGCTGCCGCCGGTGTCATCACGCGGGACTGATCCTGAAGCGGAGCGCCCCTCGGCCGGATGCCCGGAGTAACCGTGCGGAACGAATCGCCGCAGGCCGCCTTAATGCTTGTCACTTCATGCGGGGAAGCGACGACTCCGTCGAGTCCGGCTTCCTGCGTCAGCTTCGCATAGCGGACGACGGTCTCTTCGACCGTGCCGGGAATGCCAATCTCTTCATTCATGACTTCGTTATTGGTGCTCGTGAGCTGCGTAACGGCGATGATCACGGGACGCGGCAGCGAAGGGTCGGCCGCGCGCGCCGCCTCGACTCCCTCCATAGCCGACTGCATCATCTTCTTGCCTCCGGCCGCATGGACATTGAACATGTCGACGCCCAGCTTCGCGATGCTGTTCGCACCGCCCATTACCGTATTCGGAATGTCATGCATTTTCACATCCAAAAACACATTGTACCCGCGCTCCTTGAGCTCGCGGATGAAGGGAGGACCGCCCGCGTAGAACAGTTGCATGCCTACCTTCATATAGCAAGGAATGCCCTCCAGCCGCTCAATGAGGCGCTGGGCCTCCGCCGTCCCGGCATAATCCAGCGCGACCATAACCCGACTCGCTGCCTGTTCAAATGATACCGTATGACTCATCTTCTTCCACCCCCGTTCGTCGTCCATACTCTCTGTTGCATGCGGATCCCGGCAATCGGGGAGGATCACAGGCCTCCTTGATTGCTTTCGCACAGCTTTATCTGTCATCGTTAATTAACTGATGGCCGGCATCGGACGCGAGGAGAAGTTAATCTGCTCCAGCATCTCGAGCAGCGCGCGCACCGTATCCAACGAGGTCATGCAGACGACGCCGTTCTCCACCGCCTCGCGGCGGATGCGGAAGCCGTCCCGTTCTGGAGTCTTGCCCTTCGTCAACGTATTGACGACGAGGTGCGCTTCCCCGGTCCGGATCAGGTCGAGAATATTCGGAGTCTCTTCCGTCAGCTTGTTGACGCGCTGGACGTTCAGCCCCGCTTCCTCCAACGCCGCAGCGGTGCCGCCTGTTGCTATCAGTTTATAGCCAAGACCGGCGAAGCCGCTCATCAACTGCACCGCTTCTTCCTTGTCTTTATCCGCCACCGTACAAATCATCGCCCCGGTCGCCGGTATTTTCATGCCCGAGCCGATGAGACCCTTGTACAGCGCCTTGGCAAACTGCTTGTCACGGCCCATCACTTCCCCGGTTGACTTCATCTCTGGTCCGAGCGTCGGCTCGACCCGGCGCAACTTAGCGAAGGAGAAGACGGGAACCTTCACCGAGACATGGTCGTCTTCCGGCCACAGGCCTTCCTGATACCCGAGGTCGTTCAGCTTCCCGCCAAGAATCAGCTTCGTCGCGACGTTCGCCATCGGAATATGGGTTACCTTGCTCAAGAACGGCACCGTGCGGGACGAGCGCGGATTGACTTCGATAACATAGACTTGATGTTGATAAACCACGAACTGGATATTGATGAGCCCAATCGTCTTCAATTCCTTGGCGATGCGAATCGTAATGTCAACCACCTGTTGCTGCAGCTCCTGGGACAGATGCTGCGGCGGGTAGACCGCAATCGAGTCGCCTGAGTGCACCCCGGCACGCTCCACATGCTCCATAATACCCGGAATGAGCACCGTCTCGCCGTCGCAAATCGCGTCGACCTCGACTTCCTTGCCCAGCATATAGCGGTCGATAAGGACCGGCTGCTCCGGATTGATTTTGACGGCAGACTCCATATAGTTGAGCAGCTCTTTGTCCGAGTAGACGATTTCCATCGCGCGTCCGCCGAGGACGTAGGATGGGCGGATAAGCACCGGATACCCGATGCGCTGTGCCGTACCGACCGCTTCGTCAACCGATGTAACGGTGCTTCCGCTCGGCTGCGCGATGCCGAGTCGCGACAAAAGCGCTTCGAACTTTTGGCGGTCTTCCGCTTCATCGATGCTTTCGATGCTGGAGCCGAGAATCCGCACCCCTGCCTTCGCCAGTGGAGCCGCCAAGTTAATCGCGGTCTGGCCGCCGAACTGGACGATGACGCCTGCCGGCTTCTCCTGCTCGATGACATTCATCACGTCTTCGAAGAAGAGCGGCTCGAAATAGAGCCGATCCGACATGTTGAAGTCGGTCGAGACCGTCTCCGGATTGTTATTGATGATGACCGCCTCGTAGCCTGCGTCCTGGATTGCCCTTACCGCATGAACGGTCGAATAGTCGAATTCAATCCCTTGCCCGATCCGAATCGGGCCGGAGCCGAGGACGAGAATCTTCTCCTTCTTGGCGGACATGACTTCATTCTCCGTCTCGTAGGTCGAGTAATAGTAAGGAGTGGAAGCTTCGAATTCAGCCGCGCAAGTATCTACCATTTTATAGACCGGCCGGATACCTAGCTCCTTGCGCAACACGGACACCTCCGCTTCCGTCGTGTGGGCCGCCCCCGGATGGGCCGCCTGGCGAAGCTCCGCAATGGCACGGTCCGTGAAGCCCATGCGCTTCGCTTCATAGAGCGTCTGCTCGCTCAGAGCAGACGCTTCCTGAATCCGTGCTTCAAAGGCAATCATGCCTTCGATTTTATCCAGGAACCACCAATCAATCTTCGTAATATCATGCAGACGCTGCAGCGCATAGCCGCGGCGGAATGCTTCCGCAATCAGGAACAGCCGCTCATCGTCCGGCGATTGCAGGCGCGCTTCCAGCTCGTTATTATCGAGCGGCCCTGCTTCCGGCAAGTACAGGCGATGGACGCCGATTTCGAGCGAGCGCACCGCTTTGTGCATCGACTCCTCGAACGTCCGGCCAATCGCCATCACTTCCCCGGTCGCCTTCATTTGGGTGCCGAGCTTCCGGTTCGCTTTCGTGAATTTATCGAACGGCCAACGCGGAATTTTGGATACGATATAGTCCAGCGTTGGCTCGAAGCATGCATAAGTCTGTCCCGTCACCGGGTTTACAATCTCATCCAGCGTGTAGCCGATCGCGATTTTGGCCGCCATCTTCGCAATCGGGTAGCCCGTCGCCTTGGACGCAAGCGCCGACGAACGGCTTACCCGCGGATTCACTTCAATGACACCGTATTGATAGCTGTTCGGATCCAGTGCGAACTGCACATTGCAGCCGCCCTCAATGTTGAGCGCACGGATGATGTTGAGCGAGGCGGAACGGAGCATCTGGTACTCCCGATCCGACAGCGTCTGGCTTGGCGCAACCACGATGCTGTCGCCCGTGTGAACGCCCACCGGGTCGAAGTTCTCCATATTGCAGACGACAATGCAGTTGTCATTGGCGTCGCGCATGACTTCGTACTCGATTTCCTTCATGCCGGCGATGCTCTTCTCAATCAGACATTGGCCGATCGGACTGTAGCGAATGCCGGAGGCGACGATATCGCGCAGTTCCTCTTCCTTGTCGCAGATGCCTCCGCCTGTCCCGCCCAGCGTGTAGGCAGGGCGCACAATCATCGGATAGCCGGTGCTGTTCGCGAACTCGAGAGCTTCCTCGACCGACGTCACGATCGTGCTCTCCGGCACCGGCTGCTCCAGCTCGCGCATCAACTCGCGGAACATATCCCGGTCCTCGGCACGTTCAATCGCTTCGAGCTGCGTACCGAGCAGCTTGACGTTTTCCTGCTCCAGCACGCCTGCGCGCGCCAGCTCGACCGCCATATTGAGCCCGGTCTGCCCGCCGAGCGTTGGCAGCAAGCCGTCCGGACGCTCCTGGCGAATGATTTGCGTGACGAAATCAAGTGTAATCGGCTCGATATAGACTTTGTCCGCCATATTGGTGTCAGTCATAATCGTAGCCGGGTTGCTGTTGATGAGAACCACTTCAATGCCCTCTTCCTTCAACGCCTGACATGCCTGCGTTCCGGCATAATCGAACTCCGCCGCCTGGCCGATGACGATAGGCCCGGAACCGATGACAAGTATTTTTTTTAGGTCTGTGTTCTTCGGCATATTAACGCGCTCCTTTCCGCTGTGCGGCAAGTTCCGCCTGACGCGGTACCGGTGTCCGAATCCTCTGATGCTCGCGAATCATATCGAGGAATTGGTCGAACAGATAGCTGCTGTCATACGGTCCTGGCGAAGCTTCCGGATGATACTGCACCGAGAAGGCAGGAGCCGTCGCATGCTTCAATCCTTCGATCGTCTTGTCGTTATTATTGATATGGGTAACCTGCAGGTCCGTGCCCTTGACGGATTCCTCCAATACGGTATAGCCATGATTTTGCGATGTAATATAGCAGCGGTTCGTCGCCAGTTCTTTGACCGGGTGGTTGCCGCCCCGATGTCCGAACTTCAGTCGGCCGGTATCCGCTCCGCAAGCGAGCGCGAAGATTTGATGGCCAAGGCAGATGCCGAACAGCGGGAATTCGCCGAGAAGTTCACGGACGGCAGCTACCGCACGCGGTACACTTTTGGGATCCCCAGGCCCGTTCGACAATTGGATTCCGTCGGGACGAAGGCGCCGAATCTCATCTGCCGTCGTATCATGAGGCACGACCACGACATCGCAGCCGCGCTTTGTCAGCTCTCGGAGAATGCCGCTCTTCGCACCGTAGTCTACCAGTACGATGCGCGCGCCCTCTCCGGGGCTGGAGTAGATATGCTTCGTTGAAGTAAGCGCGACCTGATCCGTGTGCGAATCCGTGCCGGCAAGCCGTTCCATCAGCGCTTCGACCGGCTCGGTCCCTGTCGTCAGGATTCCCTTCATCGTGCCGACGTGGCGCAGCTTGCGCGTAAGCATCCGCGTATCGATGCCGCTGATGCCGACAACGTCGTATTCCTTCAGCAGGCGTTCCACCGAATATTCGGCGCGCCAGTTGCTGGGCGCCAGTTCATGGCGGCGCACGACGAAGCCGTGCACATGCGGGCGTATCGCTTCGAAGTCATCCCGGGTAATGCCGTAATTGCCGATAAGCGGATAAGTCATCGTCACGATTTGACCGCAGTAGGACGGGTCGGACAGCACCTCCTGGTAACCTGTCATCCCGGTGTTGAACACGACCTCCCCCGTCGTCTCTCCGTCTGCGCCGAATCCGGCCCCCGTGAACAGCGTGCCATCCTCCAATAATAATCTAGCCTGCATATCCTTCACTCCTCGCTCTCTGTCGGTCCTTGCGGGATGGTCAATCTATCATGTTGGTATCCTGCCAGCCATAATACGATTTTGCATTCGCATTATTGTTTCCTCCATACGATGCGCCCGTCTACCATCGTCAAGACCGGCCAGCCCTTTAGCTTCCACCCCATGAACGGCGTGTTCCGCCCTTTGGACAAGAAATGTTCCGGGTTCACCTCGTGCTCCGC
This sequence comes from Paenibacillus popilliae ATCC 14706, assembly GCF_000315235.1. Taxonomy (GTDB): domain Bacteria; phylum Bacillota; class Bacilli; order Paenibacillales; family Paenibacillaceae; genus Paenibacillus_B; species Paenibacillus_B popilliae. Next base: position 17,081 of record NZ_BALG01000160.1, read on the forward strand.
TTCCAGGTCGATTACCGTAATATCGGCAGGCGCTCCTGGCTCCAGCCGTCCGGCCGAGAGGCCGAATACGTTGGCCGGGTCCGTCGTCATCCGCCGGATGAGGAAGGACAGCGTCCATTTCCCGGTGGCGACGAAGCGGGAATAGAGCAGCGGGAAGGCCGTCTCCAGACCGACGATGCCGAACGGTGCCAGCCCCATTCCTTTGGCCTTCTCTTCTTCACTATGCGGCGCATGGTCGGTGACGAGAATATCGATCGTTCCATCCTCCAGCGCTTCGATGCAGGCTGCAACGTCGCAAGGCGAGCGCAGCGGCGGGTTCATCTTCCAGTTCGCATCCATTCCCGGAATATCTTCGTCCGAGAGCAGCAGATGATGCGGACAGACTTCCGCAGTGACCCGGATGCCCAACTGCTTCGCCTGCCGGATAAGGCGTATCGATTGCTCCGTGCTGACATGGCATACATGATAATGAACACCGGTCGCTTCCGCCAACAGGATGTCGCGGCCGACATGAATCGCTTCCGATTCATTAGGAATTCCCTTCAGTCCGTGCTTGCGTGCAAATTCTCCTTCGGTGACCGCCCGCCCCTTGACGAGCGAATCATCCTCGCAGTGGGCGGTAACCGGCATGTCCAATTCCTTGGCCAGGCTCATGGCATCCTTCATCACCTGTGAATTCTGAACGCCAACCCCGTCATCGGTGAAGCCAATCGCGCCGGCTTCCTTCATGGCGGCGAAGTCGGTCAGCTCCCGGCCCAGTTCATTGACGGTGATGGAGCCATACGGAAGAACCTTCACGATGCCTTCCGTCTCCGCTTTGTCATAGATGGCGCGAATCGTCTCTGGAGTGCCCAGTACCGGACGGGTATTCGGCATGCAGGCAATGGTCGTAAATCCGCCTTTGGCAGCCGATCTCGTCCCGGTAGCGATCGTCTCCTTATGCTCGAAGCCGGGCTCGCGCAGATGCACATGCATATCGATGAAGCCGGCCGAGACGAATTTTCCCTGCACATCGCATACTTCAGCCGTTCCGCCCGGTTCCGAGCCAGCAGGAACGATTTTTTTGATTTGTCCATCCTCTATCCATAAGTCTACAAGCTGAAGTTCGCCTGCTTCATTTAATATATTCGCATAAGCAATCACTAGCATGATGACGCTCCCCTCTTATCCCTGTACTTATTTCCGACGCTCCAACTCTCGAGGTGTTCCCCGCGGGTCACGCCATGGCCCGCTCCATAACCGCCATTCGCACCGTCACCCCATTTGCCATCTGGTCAAAGATGCGCGCCTGTTCGCATTCCACCACAGCGTCGTCGATCTCGACGTTGCGGTTCACCGGAGCCGGATGCATGATGATGCTGTGTGGATTCATTGCTGCAATGCGTTCAAGTGTCAATCCGTACTGAGCCCGATATTCCTCCGCCGGCCCGATCTGTTCTCCTTCATGCCGCTCCAGCTGGAGGCGCAGCATCATGACGACATCGGCCTGTATGGCTTCTTCGATGGAGATGTACGGGGCATCCAGGTCGTTCGCCCGCATATGCTCTGGTGCGCAGAAGCTGACCTGCGCTCCGAACTTTCGCAAGGCCCACAGATTCGAGCGTGCAACCCGGCTATGCTGTATATCGCCCACGATAGCCACGGTCAGACCGGACAGCTCTCCGAAATGCTTCCGCATCGTGTACATGTCCAGAAGCGCCTGCGTCGGATGCTCGTTGTTGCCGTCTCCGGCATTGACAAGCGGCATTTTGACCCGCTCCGCAATGTGTTTCAGAAGACCTACCGGTTTCAGGCGGATAACGCCTGCATCCATCCCCATCGATTCAAGCGTCCGCACCGTATCATAGATGGATTCTCCTTTATCCACACTGGATGCCTGAGCCGTGAAATGAATGACTTCCGCGCCAAGCCGCTTCTCGGCCACTTCGAACGAACAGCGGGTTCGGGTGCTGCTCTCGAAAAATAGATTCGTGGCGAATTTGTCCCTGAGCACATGGCTTACTTTATTGGGCTGCCGATTCCAGTAATCGGCACGGTCCAAAATGGACTTCATCTCCTGCTGGCTCATCTCCTTCAGACCGAGCAGGCTCCGTTCTTTCAGAGAACGCTCCATGTGAACTAACGCCATGTTGATTCCCCCCTGTGATGTATGATTTTCACTTCATCTGAACCATCGACTTCCTTCAAGGCTACGACAATCTCTTCGGTTCTAGAGGTTGGAACGTTTTTGCCCACATAATCCGGTCGTATCGGCAGCTCGCGGTGGCCGCGGTCCGCTAGGACAGCCAATTGAATCATTTGCGGCCGTCCTTGATCCACCAAGGCGTCCATCGCTGCCCGAATGGTGCGACCCGTATACAGGACGTCATCACACAGAATGATTTTCTTGTCGTGAATCGGGAAGGATGCGCTACGGTCGCCGTTCCGTTCAGGCTCGAGCTTGGCGTCGTCGCGATAGCGCGTAATATCCAGTTCGCCAACCGGGATATCCGTATTTTCAATCTGCCGGATTCGTTCAGCAATCCGGTGCGCCAAATAAATGCCGCGCGTGCGGATGCCAACCAGCACACAGTTGTCTATTCCCTTGTTCCGTTCTAGAATCTCATGTGTGATACGGGTCAAGGCTCTTCGTATCGCTGTCTCATCCATAATGATGTTCCAATCCGCCGAACTCATAACATGCATAACTCCCTTCGCTCATACATTGCATCATCCACAGAGGCGTTATTCGTACATTTCAGATAGCATACCACAAAAAAACTCCTTGCCCTCAGGCAAGGAGTTCATTGCTCGATGACAGCGTAGAAGGCTGCGACATCCAGTAAGATACATGATGATGAAGAGTACTCTGCTCACAGGCAGACACACTCCCCCGTTCTCTCGCATCACGAATCTTCTCGTTACGAACGATACCTTGCCAGCCTCTCGGGACTGATTTAAAGGTTCAATATTGGGTTCTCTAGGAATTATCCCACTTTGCTCACGACTTGTCAATACGTTTTCTTGAACCAGCAGAATATCGTCTCCTGTTCCGTCTTACCGGTTGCGCAGCATGTACAGCAAATGCTCCATATCGTCCGGCAGCGGAGCCTCGAACTGCAGCAATTGGCCGCTGACAGGATGAATGAAACCCAAGGTGGCCGCATGTAGGGCTTGGCCGTTCATCGTGATGCCGCGGATACCGCGCGTATACATCGGATCGCCGACGAGCGGATGACCGATATATTTCATATGGACGCGAATCTGGTGGGTTCTGCCTGTCTCTAATTGCAGCTCCACCAATGTGACATCTCCGAATCTCTCGGCTACCTGGAAATGGGTCACCGCCCGCTTGCTGTTGCGATCGGTCACCGCGAACATCTTCCGGTCATGGGGATCGCGGCCGATTGGCGCATCAATGGTGCCTTGATCATGGGCCAGATTGCCGTGAACGAGCGCCTTATATTTCCGCAGCACCGTGTGTGCCTTCAATTGAGCTGCCAGTTCCGTATGGGCGCGGTCGTTCTTGGCTGCCATCAGCAAGCCGGACGTATCCTTGTCGATGCGATGCACGATCCCGGGACGCAGTTCGCCGTTAATGCCGGACAGATCGCTGCAGTGGTGCATAAGGGCGTTCACCACCGTTTCCGACAGATGACCCGGCGCCGGATGAACTACCATCCCCCGTGGCTTATTGATGACGATGACGTCGGCATCCTCATAATAAACATGGAGCGGAATCGCCTCCGGCACGATATCCGTCGCGGTCGGCGCCGGAATCCGCAGCTCCATCTCGTCGCCGGCTCCAATTTTATAATTCGGCTTGACGCTCCGCCCGTTCACAAGCAAATAAGCATCCCGAATCCAGAGTTGCACCTGCGAACGGGATACCGATTCCTCCAACGATTCGGTTATGTATTTATCGATGCGCTCCCCGGCTTCCGCGTCGGTTACCGTCCATAGCAGCATATCCTGTTCCAAGCCTTCTGGATTGTCTTCCTCTGACGATGATGATGTTCGTAAGTCTGTCATGGCATCGATCCTTCCTTCGATTGTCCGTCTTCTGGACGGCCATGCTCGGCTTCATGCCGCCGAATCTCGGCCTCAAGCGCCTTTTCCCGCTTCACGGACAGCATCGCGTCAAGCAGTACCAAGCTGACACCGATCGTAATGCCCATGTCGGCGACATTAAAAATCGGAAACGTATACGCTCCGAAATTAAATTCAAGAAAATCGACAACCTCTCCTGTTAGCAGCCGATCAAGGAAATTGCCGAGTGCTCCCCCAAGGATAAGACTCAGGCCGATTGGCAAAATATGTCCTTGTTGATGTCGGATTTTGTACATATACCAAATTATTCCCATTGCGACAACAATCGTCACAATGACGAAAAACCAGCGCTGATCTTCAAGGATACTGAACGCGGCTCCCGTATTGCGGTGCGACGTAATGAAGAAAAAATTGCCGATGACCGGAATTTGCTCATATAGCGTTAATCGGGTCGCGATAATCCATTTAGTGCCTTGATCAATGAGAAACACGATCAAAGCGATAAGGTAATACCACATAGACAATTGTCACCTCATTATACAGGATGTAATCAGCACTCATTTTATCACAGGTTGAAAAAGCACGTCCAATCCAACCCAATCCGTCACGGTTTTTCCACGTAGTTTTTCCGCCCGATCGTACATGCTATAAAGCAGACGACACCTTAAGGAAGGAGTACGGCGGCCATGAATTCGTTAACATCACAGCAATTAGAGTCGCTCAAGCAGACGCTGCTTGACAAAGAGGCCCAATTGAGCCGCAAGCTGGCTCACAGCAACCATTTCGGACTGTCCCGTTCGCTCCGCGAAAATACCGGGGAATTGTCCAATGTCGACAATCACCCGGGGGATGTCGCCACCGAACTGTACGAACGGGGCAAGGATATTGCCTTGAACGAGCATGATGAATTTCTGCTCGATCGCATTCATAGCGCCCTGGATCATATCGACAAGGGGACTTACGGCCTATGCGCCGTCTGCGGACGCCCGATTCCGTTCGAGCGACTGGAAGCGGTGCCGTATACGATGTACTGTATCGAGCACGAGCCACAGCGCCAAGTGTCCGACCGCCGGCCGGTCGAGGAACAATTCCTGATGCCTCCCTTCGGGCGCACCAGTCTGGATGAATTGGATACCCAGAACGGCTTCGACGGGGAGGACGCATGGCAGATTGTCGAATCGTGGGGCACATCGAATACGCCGGCGATGCAGGAAGACGGCAATATTGATGACTATGATAATATGTACATTGAAGCATCCGACGATCTCGACGGCTTCGTCGAATCGTTCGAGAGCTTCGTCGCCACGGATATGACCGGAAGCGATGTGTACATCGTTCGCAATCGGAATTATCGGCACTATATGGACAGCGGGGAAGGAGAGCCGCTGCTCGAGCCGGACGAGACAGACTATTCGCAAGACGGCTCCGACGATGCCGGCGACGCTTATCAATAAAATTCTAATCCCTAAAACCTTTCTGGGAGGATGATACTGGCGAGCCGCCGGCATCGCCCAGTTCAATACATCTTCGTATCCAACTGGCGCTGCACGATGCGAACCAGATCCGCAATGAAATCGCCGATAATCGGCAAGTTCAAGGCACCGAGAAGCTGTAAAATATAAGCAATCAGAGCAGTGAACAATGTGACTCCGATGGCGACACCGACTCCCCGTGCGATGCCGCCCATCAGATTGACCCAGATCAGCCTTCGTGGATTGAAGAGCAGTTCCGTATACTCGTCAAGACGGGATTTCTCCATTTTTTGCGCCAGACTGACCGTATAATCATGAATCGTCTTCATCATTTTTCGTTCTTCCCACTCATTTTGCGGCACAGCGGCAGGGATTTCCGCATAAATTTTCTCCGTCTCTGTCCGGTTCTCCCGTTTGTCGTTCTCCTCTTGTTTGCGCATGCGTATTACGCCTCCTCGTACAAGCCGAATGGCAAAAAAGAGCGTGACCTTCCGTTCCCCGCAAGGTCCACGCTCTTCTTCCATCCCACATTCCGGATTCAAGCGCCTGTCTTATTGTTGCCACGAGTCAGGCTGCTCATTCCGCACGATTCGATCCGCCCAAGGGCATTAGGTCATCCGCACCCGGATCGTCTTCGAACCGACTTCGATCGTCTCCATGCCTTCGATCTCCCCGAAGGCAACCGAAGCGACCAGCACATTATCGCGCAGCGTCGCAGCGAACGCTTGAATCGCCGCAGTTAGCTGCGTATCGGCGTCAATGACAAGATCGACCCGCTTCTCTATCGGGAAATCAAGCTTTTTCCGCGTATCCTGAATGCCGCGAACGACTTCTCGCACCCAGCCCTCTTGCTCCAGCTCCGGCGTAATTTCGGTGTTGAGCGCCACGGTCATTTGGTAACCCGAAGCCGAGGCAAACCCGGCCTTCGCCTGCTTTTCCACGAGCAGCTCATCACGCGTTACTATCCATTCCTCGCCATCCGCTGCAGTGAATGTCCACTGTCCCTGCTCGACGATGCGCCGCGTCTCGTCGGCCGGCATCGACTTCAAGGCGTTCTGCATCGGACCGACGTTTTTACCATACTTCTTGCCTGCCACCTTCAGATTGAGCTTCAAGACAAAATCGACAAATCCATTGTCGCTCGTCTCCACACGAATCTGCTTTACATTGATTTCGTCCTGAATGATCGCCTCGTAATCCGCCAGATGGAACGGCCGATCAAGGGAGATGATCAGCTCGGAGAGAGGTTGTCTCGTCTTAATTCCGGTCTCGTTGCGAACGTTGCGGGCCAACTCTACAATCTGGCGGGCCGTCTCCATATCCTGCTCCAGCACCGTGTCAATAAGCGACTCGTCCGCTTGTGGGTAATCGTCCAGGTGCACGCTCTCGCGCTCGCCGCCCAGATTGGTGTAGATATCGTCGGCAACCATCGGCGCATAAGGCGCCACCAGCTTCGCCAAGGTCAAGAGCACCTTGCGCAGCGTCTGGTAAGCCGACAGTTTGTCATCGGTTATGCCGCTGCCCCAGAAGCGATCGCGGGAACGGCGGATGTACCAATTGCTCAGCTCGTCCACGTAGGTTTCAATCGCTTTGGCCGGATTCAGGAAGTCATTCGCCTTTAGGCCCTTTGTCACTGTCTCGATAAGAGAGTGCAGACGGGACAGAATCCAGCGGTCCAGCTTGTTGGCCGACGCGCGCTCTTCATAAGCTTGCGCATCATACTGATCGATATGGGCATACAGCACATAGAAGGCATGGGTATTGACGAGCGTATCGATCACCTTGGACTTCGCTTCCGCGACAATCTGCTTCGAGAAGCGCTTCGAGTTCCATGGCGCGCTGTCCGACAAGAGTGCCCAACGGAAGGCATCCGTGCCGTACTCGTTAATGATTGCCCACGGATCGATGACATTGCCTTTCGATTTGGACATTTTTTGTCCGTTCTCATCCAAAATATGACCCGTTGCCATCACGGCCTTGTATGGGGCCTTGCCCTTGTACAGCGTCGATACGGCCAGTAGACTGAAGAACCAGCCGCGCGTCTGGTCGATCCCTTCGCAAATCATATCGGCCGGATATTGCTCCTTGAATGCCTGTTCATTGCCGAAGGGGTGATGGAACTGGGCAAAAGGCATAGAGCCGCTGTCGAACCATACGTCGATGACTTCCGGCGTACGCTCCATTACGCCATGCTCGCAGTGCGGGCAACGCAGCTTCACTTCGTCGATATACGGCTTGTGAAGCTCGATATCCTCCGCTACGGATCCGACCGAGCGTGCGATCAGATCTGCGCGGCTGCTAGGTGAATATTGTTTCTTACAGGAGGAGCATACCCATACGTTGAGCGGCGTTCCCCAATAACGGTTCCGGCTAATGTTCCAGTCGACGAGATCGTCGAGGAAGTTGCCGAAGCGGCCAGCACGAATGTGAGATGGATACCAGTCCACCTTGCTGTTGTTTTCAATTAATTGATCTTTAACCGCTGTCGTCTTTATGAACCAGGATTCCGTCGCATAATAGAGCAGCGGCGATTTGCACCGCCAGCAGAACGGATAGCTGTGCTCGTATTTTTCCTTGCTATAGAGCGTCTTCTGCTCTGACAATGCCTTGACGATGTCAATATCGCAATCTTTGACGAAGCGGCCTGCGAAGTCGGTTACTTCCGGCGCATAGCGCCCATGGGTGTCTACGACGCTGACGAAGCTGATGCCATTATCGCGGCAGCTCCTATAGTCGTCTTCCCCGTGCGCCGGAGCCATATGGACGATCCCGGTTCCGCTCGCATCTGTGACGAACCCGGCTGCGACGATAAGATGGCCTTTCTCTGGCTTGATGTAGGTGAAGGGGGCATCGTAGGTTTTGCCGATAAATTCAGAGCCTTTATGCTCCGACAGAATCGTATACTCGCCCTGCATGACGTTATCGACGAGATTGTGGGCTACGATATAGACGCCGTCCTCCTGTTGCACCCGCACATAATCCATGTCCGGATTCATTGCTAGCGCCGCATGGGCCGGCAGCGTCCATGGCGTCGTCGTCCAGGCCAGCACGTATTCCCCGCTGTCCTTCAGCTTGAACTTGACGGTGGCTGACAGATCCTTAACCGTCTCATATCCTTGCGCCACCTCATGCGAACTGAGGGTCGTCTGGCAGCACGGGCAGTACGGGCTGACGCGATGGCCGCGGTACAGCAGGCCTTTGTTGTGAATCGCGGACAAAATATGCCATACGCTTTCGATGTAGCGATTGTCGAGCGTAATATACGGATCGTCCAAATGGGTCCAATAGCCGATCGCTTCCGTCAGCTCCCGCCATTGCTTCTCATACTCGAAGACGCTAGCTTTGCATTTCTTGACGAATTGCTCGACCCCGTACTTCTCGATCTCCTGCTTGCCGGAAATGCCCAGCTGCTTCTCGACGCCCAGCTCGACAGGCAATCCGTGCGTATCCCAGCCGGCCTTACGGAGGACGCGGTAACCGGACATCGTCTTGTAGCGACCGATGAAGTCCTTGATGACTCGGCCCAGCACATGTCCGATATGCGGCGCTCCGTTCGCCGTCGGCGGTCCTTCATAGAACACATAGTTCGGCTTGCCTTCGCGCTGTTCGATCGATTTCTGGAACGTATTCTGTTCATTCCATCTTTGCAATACCCGCAGTTCCCGCTCGCGGGCCCGCTCTTTCACATCCACTTTTTTCACGGTTCCTCTTCCTTTCTTATTAAGTCCCTACCTGTTAGAACATAAAAAACCCCATCCCAAAAGGGACGAGGTCTCTCGCGTTACCACCCTTGTTCCATTACCGCCGCTCAACCAGACAGTATGGCACTCTGTGCGCGCAGCAGTCTACTGGCGCTCCCGGATAACGGCCGACTGCCGGACAAGCTTACCTCCATCGCGATGACGTGCACCGCCGGGCTCTCGGCTTGCCTTCTCTGGGATGATGTCCGGTCACGTTGTGTTCATCGGTTCCCACCCATCCCGATTCTCTGGTCGAACTCCAAGCGTGACGGCACGTTCCCGTCATTGAATATGCGATATACCATCCGACCGGAATTCGATACAGGCCGGATCGTCAGTTAGCAAACAACATATGGAATAATACATAGTTATATCGCGTTTTGCCCGAAATGTCAAATCATTCCGCCGGACGCTCAATAGAGCTCTTTCACCTCGGTCCGTTCCGCGTGTTCCAGTCCGTCCCAGCCGTCCTGGCTCAGCAGTTCCAGTTGCGCCTCGACCAGCGTGCGGAAGCGCGTGCGGTAGATAGACGCCTGCTTCTTCAGTTCCTCAATCTCGATCGCGACCTTCCGCGATTTGGCCAGCGAATCATTGATGATCCGATCGGCATTCTTCTCCGCTTCCTTCAGAATAAGCTGAGCTTCCTTCTTGGCGTTGTTCCTCACTTCATCGGCCGCTTCTTGAGCAACGATGATCGTCTTGCTGAGCGTCTCCTCCAGGTTGGCGAAGTGGTCCAGCTTCTCCTGCAGATGGAGGGAATGGTTCTGCAGCTCTTTGTTCTCCCGGATAAAAGCTTCGAAATCTTTGATGATCTGATCTAGAAATTCATTCACTTCATCTTCATCGTAACCGCGCAGCTTGCGGCTAAATTCCTTGTTATGTATATCGAGCGGTGTCAATGACATGCTGTGCACCTCCTAATATTTACAACCCTTGCAGCGATTAATATTCAATTCGACATCCTCTGCCAAAATTCCTGCCAAGTGTGCCGCAACATCATCAGGTGAACGTCCCGACCGTAACCCAATAGCGGCCCCTCTTCGTCAACCCTTCCACATCGATAACCTTGAACCGTCCGCAGCCCTGCAAGGAAACGACGTCACCCGCTCGGAGCAGGACGGAAGGGTTCTCTTCCACCTTCCAATTGATCTTGCAGCGGCCCGCCCTGATCGGCGCTACGATCTTCGTGCGGCTCAAGCGGAACACGTCGCTAGCCATTCCGTCCAGACGCAAGGAAGCGACACTCAGCTTGGCCGTCTTCATCTCCGCTTCCACCGCTTGCAATTCGGACAGAGGAAGGATATCCGTCAAGACGCTCACCCGGTGAACCTGGCGCAGATGCGTATTTACGAACGGCGCCATCTCCTCCGTTACCAGCACATGGCAGCGATCAGTGGAGATATGAATATCTCCAATCTTCTCCCGCTTGATGCCCAGGCCAAGCAGCGCGCCAAGAAAATCACCATGTTCCAGCTCGTCCCACTTCCGGTCAGGCGCGGTGATCTGGAGTACGGAGATTCCCACATCCTCCCCTTCGGCATATACATAATCGGGTGCTACCAGGGCTCGCTTGCGCTCTGCCTGCGCAAAGCCGCCGTCCAGGCGGAGTTGAACATCCCGGCACCGGTTAACCAACGTCGCCGTAATATACGCCTGCCTCGGATCCAAAAAGTCCGTCCGCTTCACCTCATGTCCTTCGGACGCGCGCCGCACCCACTCCCACGCGCGATCGACGAACACCCGCTCGTCAGGATGGAAGTGGACATACAGCTTCTCGTTACCCTTCATTCCTTATTCCGCCTTTTGCCGAGCTCCTGTGCCTTACGCATCGCATGTCTAGAACAGGTACTGCACAACGGCAACCAGACCCATGTACACGAAGCGGAGCGCGAACAGGGCGATGATCGGGGAAATATCTAGCATGCCGCCAATCGGCGGGATGATGCGCCGGAACAGACTCAAATACGGCTCTACGATCTTGCCTAAAATCTCGCCGACAAAGCTCTCGCGGACATTCGGGAGCCAGGACATCAACACATAAATAATGATGAGCCACGTATAGATTTCATACAGATAGCCCAAATACTGTATCATCGTATATTCCAGCAACAGCAGGTCACCTCGTTTGTTCGTATTCGAAATCCTCTGTAAACATCTCCGTTATCGAGCCTTGAATCTCGATATTGTCCGGAGTGCAGATGAAAATATTGCTTCCGAGCTTGGAAATGTTGCCGCTCAACGCATACACCGTTCCGCTCAGGAAATCAATAATGCGCAGCGCCTGATCATTGCGGACGCGCTGCAGATTAACGATGACAGACCGCCGAGAGCGCAAATGATCGGCGATCTCCTGCGCTTCCTCATAGGATCGAGGCTCAGACAGGACAACCTTCGAAGCCTTCTGCGAATGGATGCTCACGATGTTGGACCCTCTCGCGCCCTTGCGCTGATCGAAGGCAGGCGCTTCCAGCTCCTGGTCATCCGCGTGGGTGATCTGCTCTCGTTCGATGACTTCTTCCTCATCCTGCAATCCGAGAAAACTCATGAAACGGTTCATTACGCCCATCATTCTTCCCTCTCTTTCCCTACCAGAATGGAGCCAAGCCGAATCCACGTCGCCCCTTCCTCAATGGCGATCTCGAAGTCGTTCGACATGCCCATCGACAGATGGGCAAGCGGTTCGGCCCGCATCTCGTTCAATTCATCCCGCAATTGGCGCAGACCGCGAAATACCGGTCTCGTCTCTTCCGGCTCCGCTTCATACGGGGCCATCGTCATCAGCCCGATCGGCTGAATGCGCGGGTATGCCTTCAACTCTTCGAGGAAAGGCGCGACGTCCTGTGGCGAGAGCCCCTGCTTCGAAGCTTCTCCTGATATATTCACCTGAATGAAGCAGCGAACGAACTGATCCAGTTCGGCAGCATGCTTCTCTATCGCCTTGGCCAGGGAGAGGCGGTCCAACGAATGGATGTACGTGAACTTGCCGACAACATCCTTCGCCTTGTTCGACTGTAGCGATCCGATAAAATGCCAGGTCGCCTGATCGCCGTACCGCATCCACTTCGCTTCCGCATCCTGCCACCGGTTCTCCCCGACGTCCTTCAGGCCGGCCGCAATCGCCTCGCCTGTCCGATCCGGCGATACATACTTCGTCACCGCGATCGTCCGGACGTCCTCCCGGCTGCGCCCCGCTCGGGCGCATGCTTCCTGAATCCGTCGTTCTACAGCTTCGATACTCTGCTGCAGCGTCATGTCGTCATCCCTTCTTCCAACCAATAAAGCTCATCATGCGGCCGGTTGCTCCCCCCTCCTTGCGATGGGAAAAAAACATGCCGGTATCGCAGCCGGTGCACAGGTTAGTACATTCGATATTTGTTGGCAAAATTCCTGCTTGCTTCAACAATTGTCGATTCAATTCCCTCAGATCAAGCCATGCATGTCCCGGCCGGGAAGATGGAATGACAGCGCGCTCCGCTTCGCCTTCCTCTTCGTTCCATGCCTCCCGGACCTGCTCCAGCACCCGGTTGTCCACCTCATAGCAGCACGGGCCGATCGAAGGTCCGATGGCCACTCTTATATGCTCCATCGAACTGTGATAACGATTCTGCATCATATATACCGTCTCCGGGCCAATCCGGGTTGCCGTTCCCTTCCAGCCCGCATGCGCCAAGGCCACAACCCGCCTCACCGGATCGAGAAAAATAAGCGGCACGCAATCGGCATAAAAGGAGGCCAACATTACCCCTTCTGCATCGGTCACAAGCGCGTCCGTATCTTGAATCGCACTGGCCCGGTCGAACCAGCCCCGGCCCCGGTCTTCCTCCGTAACAGCGTACACGCGATTGCCGTGCACCTGCTCTTTGCATACCCAGTTCTTGAACGGAATGCCAACAGCCGCAGCAACTCGCCGCCGGTTCGCGATGACATTCTCCTCTGCATCGCGCACATGAAGGGCGCAGTTGAGCGAATCGAAGCTGCCCTGGCTCATCCCCCCCAGCCGGGTCGTGAACCCGGCCGCCAGCCTGGGCGTAGCGGTCATCCAGCCGGCCAGTTCGAGAACGTCTGGTTCATCCGGCAAATTGCCTTGACGTCGTACAAAAGGTTCCATACCGTTCACCTCAACCTCCAGTGTACCATAAACTCCAGTCGGAAGCCTACGGTCTCGTAAGTTGAACCGTTGTCTCAAATTCCTCCTGCCGAGGGGAAGTCTTGGCCTCCTCCATCTTAACGAGCACGACATCGGCGCCGATTTTAACAATGCTCCGCCATGGAATGACCAGTTCGGTACCCCCGCCGAAGAAGCCGAGGAACTTGCTGTAACTGGGTACGACGATTGCGTCGATGCGTCCTTGCTTTACATCCAGCTCGACATCACTAACTTGCCCTAATTTTTTCCCGTCCACAATATTGATAACATCTTTTGTTTGAAAATCGGATATTTTCATCGGGATCCCCACTTTCGAAGCAAGGATGCTCATAATCCGCAGGCGTATGCGGACTTTTTGAACATCCTCTCCTACTATAGATATATGGCCGAAGCCTCCAAAATGTCCTCCTCCCTGCTCTCCGGCACAAAAAAAACCGCCACTTCGTGGCGGACGGCAGCAAAATTGTCGTAACCGGATTACGTTCGCACATGCTTTTGCATTTGATTGATAGCTGATTTCTCCAACCGGGATACCTGAGCTTGAGATATGCCGATTTCATCCGCCACCTCCATCTGGGTTTTCCCTTCAAAAAAACGCATCGATAAAATCATTTTCTCTCTCTCGTTCAATTTCTGCATCGCTTCCCGGAGCACAATCTCCTCGATCCAGGACACGTCCTTATTTTTATCATCGCTTATCTGATCCATGACGTATATCGGATCGCCACCGTCATGATAAATCGGTTCAAAGAGAGAAACCGGATCCTGTATCGCGTCCAATGCGAAGACGACATCCTCCTTGGGGACATTCAACGCTTCCGAAATTTCAACAATCGTGGGCTCCCGTGAATTTTGATTGGTCAAGGAATCACGAACCTGCAAGGCCTTGTAAGCAATGTCCCGCAAGCTGCGGGATACGCGGATCGGGTTATTGTCCCGCAAATATCTCCGGATCTCGCCGATAATCATCGGTACCGCATAGGTGGAAAATTTAACGTTCTGCCCCAAATCGAAGTTATCGATGGCTTTCATCAGGCCAATGCATCCGACTTGGAACAGATCATCGACGTATTCGCCGCGATTGTTGAAGCGTTGAATGACACTAAGGACAAGACGCAAGTTGCCGTTGACGAGCTTCTCCCGTGCGGAACGTTCATTCCGCTCCTGCAGAGCCACGAACAATTCTCTCATTTCGGCGTTCGTGAGGAGGGGCAACTTCGATGTATCGACACCGCAAATTTCGACTTTGTTTCGGGTCATTCGTGACTACCTCCCAGGGTAAAACATTACTGTACATTATCTCCCCAGGGTGCTATTTTATTCCTTCCCCCTCTCCCTGCAAGCAGAGGATAACCATGAACCCGCTATGGATCAGGCTAAAATTACGGTCACACCATTTTATTGAATTCCTTGCGCAAGCGCTTTATGATTCGCTTCTCCAGTCGGGAAATATAGGACTGGGAAATGCCGAGCAAATCGGCCACATCCTTTTGCGTTTTCTCCTCACCGTCGGATAAGCCGAACCGCAGCTCCATAATGAGCCGCTCCCGCTCACTCAGTTTGTCAAGCGCCTTATGAAGCAGCTTCCGGTCGACCTGCTCCTCAATATTTTTATATATCGTATCGTTCTCCGTGCCGAGCACATCGCTCAGAAGCAGCTCGTTGCCATCCCAGTCTATGTTCAGCGGCTCATCGAAGGACACTTCCGTTCTCGTCTTGCTGTTCCGGCGCAAATACATTAATATCTCATTCTCGATGCAGCGCGATGCATACGTGGCCAGCTTGATTTTCTTCTCCGGATCGAACGTGTTGACGGCTTTGATCAACCCGATCGCCCCGATGGAGACGAGATCCTCAATGTGGATGCCTGTATTCTCGAATTTGCGTGCGATGTAGACGACCAACCGCAAATTGCGTTCGATCAGCATCGCTCTCACGGCGGCTTCCCCACTGCCCAGCTTCGAGAGCAGGTATTCCTCCTCTTCCCTTGTCAACGGGGGAGGAAGCGCTTCGCTACCGCCAATATAATAGATTTCATCACGCCTCAATCCCAATAAGTACAACAGTCGGTAATAATAAAGTTGCATGATCAATTTCCATTTCAAGCGCATGGCTACTCCTCCTATTTACGTTATTATCACAGGACGCATTCGCTGCAAAGGTTCTTTCTGCTTCTTGCCGGGAATCCGATAGCTGTGCATTGTGCCGGTATGGCCCCAAGCTCGAGCATCAAGATGCCCGATGGGCTGGCGAAATCGGCTCCTCTGGCCTCTGCTGCCCGCTCTCCAGCATATCCGGATGGACAATCGCCTGAAAGGCGCCGTCCCGTGACAGTACGCCCCCGTCGAGCCCGATAATCGCTCGGTTGCAAAGCAGTGTCTCCGTCCCGGTCGTAATCCGTATCTCATCCGGCTTAAAGCCAATCATCCATTGCATTCCTTGATTCACGCCGCGATAGGGCAGCAGCCGGAGCTTCGATACATCGATGACACCGTTAACCGTTTCCAGCATGTCGAACGATTGTGAGGTGCCGAGCTGCTGCAGCCAGTCCTTCGACAGCCATCCCTCCCATATCCTCGCTTCCGTCACCATCACCGGCGCCCCGCTCAGTGGATCATGCAGATGATTGCCCGTATCGACCAATCCGGTCACTTGGCGGTGAACATCACCGATGCGAATATCAACCGTTACCAACTGCCGCGCTACTTGCTGCTGCCGCTTGCTCCATTTCCAGACGAGGCGGAACAGCGCATACGAGGCGGTAAGCGCCGCAATGACCACCCCCATGCCGGCCTGCATTTGCTGGCCGCTGGCAGACAGCCATTCCGAAGTGCGGTGGGCGATCGACCAAAGCCTGGCATCTTGCAGCATATATTGAATACCAATGGAGCCCCCGGCGAGCACGAAGGCAGAAAAATAAAAAACAGCGACATTTTTAAAAAAATATCCGGGATTGCGAAATCCAAATGCAATGAGCAGCATAAATATGGATATCAGTATCTTTCCCGCATAGGTATACAGCAGCGGAAAAGCCGGAATAAACAAAACGAGGGCATAGAGCGTCCCAAGTCCCGCTCCGGCCGCTACCTTCCTGTGGGAATGAGAGAGTCCGCGCATCCAGGCGGTCATCGTCAGCAGCGTCCAATCGAGTGCTAGATTAAGCCCGAATACGAGATCGGCATAGATGACGGTCACTGCGCTCCCTCCTTTTGTACCGCCAATCTATCGTAAGTTAAGGATAAGTATATAGAGGCGGCTATCCGAAGTCTGTCTAAAGGTGGGTGGGGGATTGTTACTTTTTTTGTCGAGAAGCAGCGAACCATGAACGTGGACAAACACGCAAAAAGACGCCTGCCTCGGTAGGCAGACGTCTCGCGTCTATCATCAATCGTTATTATTGTTGCGCGGACGATTCCGCAGGAACGTCGGGATGTCCAGCTGATCTCCGCCGGATGGCGTATTGCCGAACGGACGAAGCGGCGCTTGAGCGCGGGATTCTCCGCCCGTCTCGCTGCTCGCAGGGCGGCGCCCTGGAATCATCGGCGCCGGCTTATGCTCGAATCCAGTTGCAATGACAGTCACCTTAATGTCATCATTCATGTCCTCGTCGATAATTGCACCGAAAATCATGTTCACTTCCGGATCCGAGGCAGCGGTCACAATCTCGGCCGCTTCATTGACCTCGTAGAGCGACAAATTCGCTCCGCCCGTAATGTTCATGATAACGCCGCGTGCGCCATCGATCGACGTCTCAAGCAGTGGGCTCATAATCGCCTTGCGCGCGGCCTCTGCCGCCCGGTTCTCCCCGTTGGCGATGCCGATTCCCATCAAGGCCGAACCCCGTTCCGTCATAATCGTCTTCACGTCTGCGAAATCAAGGTTAATCAACCCCGGCACGGCAATCAAGTCGGAAATGCCCTGGACTGCCTGCCGCAGCACGTTATCTGCCGCCCGGAACGCTTCCAGCATCGGCGTCTTCTTGTCCACAATCTCCAAGAGGCGATCATTCGGGATGACGATGAGCGTATCCACCTTCTCCTTCAAGGCTTCAATGCCCATCTCCGCCTGCGACAGACGCTTGCGACCTTCAAACGAAAATGGTCTCGTAACGACTCCTACCGTTAGCGCCCCGCATTCCTTCGCGATCTCGGCGATGACCGGAGCCGCACCGGTCCCCGTTCCTCCACCCATGCCGGCGGTGACAAATACCATGTCGGCCCCCTTAAGGGTGTTCGTAATTAGTTCGCGGGACTCTTCGGCTGCCTTCTTTCCCACTTCAGGATTCGCGCCCGCCCCTAGGCCGCGCGTCAGCTTGTCGCCGATCTGCAGCTTGTGCTCGGATTTCGCAAGGTGAAGCGCCTGCGCATCCGTATTTACCGTAATAAACTCAACGCCCATTACACCGTTGTCGATCATGCGGTTGACTGCATTGCTTCCGCCGCCGCCGACACCGATTACCTTAATCTGGGCTAATGCTTCCATCTCGAATTCAAATTCCAACATGAACCCTCCATCTCCCCTTCATTGTGCATCGATGGCATGAAGTCAAAGAAACGTTAAATAAATTCGCTAAACATATTTTTTAACCGTTCGATAAAACCAGGCTTGTTCGATGATTCTGCCGGGACCGGCTTTCGTGCGGATGCTTTCTTGGTGCCACCTGCACTGCGTGGTCGGACGGAGCGCATCACATGATGCAACACCCCAACACCACTTACGAATCCTGGATCGCGCACTCCGATGTAATCAGGCACCGCAATCCGAACCGATGTCTGCAGCTCGGCCTGTGCGGCAATCAACACACCAGCCATAGAGACGGTGCCTCCCGAAAGAATGTACCCGCCAGGAAGCTCTGTGAAACCTAGACGCTTCACTTCATTTTTTACAAGCTGAAAAATCTCTTGAACGCGAGGCTCAATGATATTCGCGAGGAATACTTGATTGAATTCCTTCTCCACGTTGCTCCCGATGCGGACGACTTTGAACACTTGATCCTCCAATGCATCGTCCACCCAGGCGCAGCCGAACTTGAGCTTGACCTTCTCCGCCTGATCGGACATCGTCCGCAATCCATAGGCGATGTCGTTCGTGACGAAGTCGCCCCCGATGGGCAAGGTCGAAGTAGCTGCTAGCGTCCCGTCGCGGAACACGGCAATCGTCGTGGCGCCCGCACCTACATCGACCAATACCGAACCCATCAGCTTCTCATCCTTGGACAGCGCTAGATGGCCCCCGGCTAGAGACATTAGGACCAGTTCCTTGACATGCAACCCCGCTCTCTCGACGCATCGGGTCAAATTATGTATCGCGGTCTTCGCTCCTGTAATAATCGTCGCATCCGCCTCGAGGCGGACCCCGATCATGCCGCGCGGGTCATGGATGTCCTCCAGACCATCGACCACATATTGCTTCGCCACGACGTCGATAATCTCGCGCTCCGGAGGGAGCGCAATGACTTCGGCCGCCTTCAGAACTCGATCGATGTCTTCTTCGCCAATCTCTCTATCCTCGTTCGATACCGCGACGACGCCATGACTGGACTGGAGTCCGATATGATTGCCCGATATGCCAACGTACACTTCCGTAATCTCTATACCGACCATGCGTTCCGCATGCTCCACAGCATTACGAATGGATTGCACAGTCTGATCAATATCTACAATCGCACCTTTGCGAATACCTTCTGAATCAGCAGATCCAACGCCGATGATTTGCAGCGTTCCGTTGTTAATTTCTCCAATGATAGCACGCACTTTGGATGTACCGATGTCCAAACTCACAATGATGTCATTGCTGCTCAACCCGTGGCACCTCCTACTTCCCATTCAATTGGTATATGTTTGTATCCCCGGACACTCAGACACTCACTATGTATTCAACAAAGGATTGGTCATTCCCTCTTTTTTCTTCACTTTTTTTAAAGACAAAATCCTTCCATATTGCAAGTGCCACTTCCGGTCCGTCTTGTCTTCTACAAGTCTGAAAAATGCAGGTTCAAAAAGAAGGGGAGTTTAGGAAATACCATAAACTTTATTCTAGCATTTATTCCGTTTATTGAGTAGAGTTTTTTCTTTATCCACATTCTGTTTTCCTATTTTAGATTATCCTCATCCATTTGTTCCTCTTTTGCCCCTATCTCGCCCAGCTCCTCCGGAAGACTGGAATACGGAATATAGGAATCGGCCTTGAGCATCGTTATGCGGCCGGGCTCCTTCATCTCGACCACACCGCTTAAATACGTGATCTTGTCGGGCAACGCCGATACGGTCGTGACAACCTCGAATCCGGAGCGCGTATACATCTTAATCCGGTCCGGGTACGAGGAAGACGGATAAAAGCTAATCTCGGAAATGTCGGCCAGCAGCCCCTTCGGAATGTTGGCCAGCTGTTGGCTCAACTGCCCTCTCACCTCGGCTTGTCCGCCCCATTTGGTCAGCACGGGCATCTCCAGCACGGTCTTCAGCTGCGCGCTCGGCTTCACGACGGTGCCGTTCTCCAGACAAGCCAGAACCTGTCCGTCCGCGCTCAATTCGTAGGCAACGGCGGCATACTCATGAACATATACTTCAACAATGCCAGGGAAATGCTTGACCATATTCACCGATTTGACAAATGGGAACTTTTCTTGAATTCGCGCGTTTATCGTTGCCTCGCTCGTCCCAAAGAACGGTTCTCCGGGCTTCAGTCCACTGACTTCGCCCAGTTCGGCCTTCGCCACGAAGTGCTCCCCGATCCAACGCACTTCCGTAACCTTGCTTATCGGTGAACGGAAGAACAGCACGAGCAGCAACACAATGCATAGAATGGACAGCAGCCAAATCATCTTCACAGCTGCGCGATTCTTCTTCGGCGGCTTCCCTGGAAGCGGGGGAATACTACGTAAATGCAACCGCTCACCCCCTCCATTCTCTCTCCTTAAAAGTTAGTTCGCCATAATACCCACAATCCCCTCCTTGTTAGAGGAGGGGACTCGCAGTAGCTTTATCCATTGGCAAGGTCAAGCTTGGGTACCGCGGCGAACCGCTCGATGTTCGCGCCAAGTCGGCTGAATATATGCTCAATCCGGTCATAGCCGCGATCAATATGATGGACATTCTCGATAACCGTTCGGCCCTGCGCGGCCAAGCCTGCGATAACAAGAGCGGCTCCCGCGCGAAGGTCGGTCGCTTCCACCGTCGTGCCGTACAGCATAGACATGCCTCGTACAAACGCTGTGCTCAGATCGACACGGATATCGGCACCCATGCGGGACAATTCATCCACATGCTTGAAGCGGCCCTCGAATATCGTCTCCTTCAGCACGCTTACCCCGTCGGCAAGCGACATCAACACCATCAACTGCGATTGCAGATCGGTTGGGAATGCCGGATAAGGAGACGTGACGATCCGATCTACCGCCTTCGCCCTACCGAAGCTGGTTACATTGATTATACCATCACTCGTAGCGATCTGAACACCGGCACGGCGAAGAATATGAATCAATGAGGTCAAATGTCCGGCATATGCATTAGTCAGCGTCACCGCTCCCCTTGTCGCGGCCGCGGCAATCATCAGCGTGCCGGCTACGATCCGGTCCGGGATAATCGAATATCGGCAGCCGTACAGACTGCTGACGCCTTCAATCACGATCGTTCCGCTGCCTGCTCCGCTTACATTGGCACCCATCTGATTCAAGAAGTTCTGCAGGTCGGTTATTTCCGGCTCCCGGGCAGCATTCGTGATGACGGTCGTTCCTTCCGCAAGCACGGCGGCCATCATTACGTTCTCCGTCGCGCCAACGCTCGGGAAATCAAGATGGACGTCCGTTCCGACGAGCCGCGCTGCACGGCACATGACGCGGTGACCGCACTGCTCCACTTCCGCTCCAAGCGCCTGCAGGCCCCGTAAATGCAAATCGATCTTGCGTTCGCCAATAGCGCAGCCGCCAGGCTGAAAAATTTGAACTTCCTTAAAACGCGCAAGCAGCGGCCCCATCAAAAAAATGGATGAGCGCATCTGTCGCATCAAATCTTCCGGCACATGGACCGAATGAGTACCGGTGGCATCCAATGTGACCGTATAACCGTCTTGAACGGCCCGACAGCCCAAGCGGCGCAAAATGTGCAGCATTACTTCAATGTCGAGTAATTGCGGAACATTATCGAGCTTGACGACACCGTCGGCCAGGATCGCGGCTGCTAAAATCGGTAAAGCGGCATTTTTGGCTCCATGGATACGAATGGTCCCCGATAGAGGCTTCCCACCCTCAATCACCAATTTGTCCAATGTATCACCTCCGTGATTACCGCTCACCCACCACCAACACTTCCGGCACCAACTCGACACCATTTCGGTCTTTTATCGTTTGTTGGATGCGATCCATCAGGGTGAGCACGTCTGACGCTGTTGCTTGCCCGGTGTTTACAATGAAATTGGCGTGTAGCGTGGATATTTCGGCTCCGCCGATCCGGAATCCCTTCAGTCCGGCTTCTTCAACGAGCCGGGCCGAGAAATCTCCTGGCGGGTTGCGGAACACACTCCCCGCGCATGCGGCTTGCAGCGGTTGCGTCCGCAGACGCCGTTCCTTATTGGCTGCGTTCAAGGCTTTAATCTCATGCCGGTCCCCGTGCTCCAGTCGGAACGTCGCCTCCAGTACGATGCCCCTGATCTCGTGCAGCACGGAGCGGCGGTACGCGAACTTCATATCTTCCGCTCTGTATCGCACCAATTCCCCTGTCTCCAGTACAATCTCAGCAGATTCAAATATTCGTGACACGTCAGACCCGTGCGCGCCGGCATTCATATAGACGGCTCCGCCGACCGTGCCGGGAATGCCGCCCGCATATTCCAGTCCCGACAGCCCCATATTGCCAGTGAGCACGGACAGCTTGATGAAAGAAAGCCCGGCTCCGGCCTGCACCAGATTGTCTTCCTGCCGGACATCATCAAGCGCATGCCCGGTATGAATGACAACGCCTCGCACCCCCTTATCGGATACGAGCATATTGGAGCCGCGCCCTAAGGCCATCCATGGCAGTTGCATGTCATGAAGCAGCCGGACAGTCTGAACGATCTGCTCTTTGCCGGCAGGCTCGACGAGCACATCCGCCGGACCTCCGATTTTCCAGGTTGTATACGGTGCAAGCGGCTCATTTATTTTGTACTTGCCCAAGTTCAAATCTGAATAACGAGATATAAATTGCTGCAGCATATGATGAACCTCCTTAACCCAACTCATCCTGTCGTCCGCGATAGAACGATGCAACGTCCGTGTCCGGCAAGCGGCACTGGCTGTCACGATGTATAGGGTATCTTATGTAGCCGTAACACGTTGTGTGACAGGTGCCCAGACGGAAAGGGCCGCACTTTGCCTATGGTCGTCCTGCTTGCACGCCGGACCCCCCGGCTCGCCGCAGCCCGGTAACGTGTTGGAAGCACCTGTACGCAGGGAGGGCTGTCGCCCTCCCTTGCAACGGGTCCGAGACACACAAATCGGGCAAGCTTCACTTGCCCGTCAATCGTTCCAGTTCAATTCCGACTCGCTCCGCGGCGTCCGGGTGGCCGAACGCTTTGGCCCGAGTTGACATCCGGCTTCGCGCCTCCTCATCGGTCATTAACCGCTTGATCGTATCGAAGAGCACGTTCGAGCTAAGCTCCCGCTCCAGCATCATCATGGCCGCCTCGGCGTCCGCCAGCGACCGCGCATTGGCCTCCTGGTGGTTATTCGTCACATTAGGAGACGGAATCAAGACCGACGGGATGCCAAGCGATGTCAGCTCAGCTAGCGAGGAGGCCCCTGCACGACTCACAGCGAGCGTCGTCGCGGCCAGAACTTCCGGCATATTGCCGATATAGGGAAGCACATGCAGATGATTGCGCACGGACTCGCTCGATTTGCGGACGGCCGCCCGTGTATGCTCGTAATAATGCTGACCAGTAACGTAGACGAAATGAACGTCCGGCAGTTGCTTCAGCAGCGGGACCATGCCAATCATCGCCTGATTTATCGCCTGTGCGCCGCGGCTGCCGCCGACGATAAGCACGACGCGGCTGTCCATCGGCAGGCCGAGCGAGGCGAAGCCCCGTTCCCGGTTCGCCTGCGCGACCGCCGTCGCCCGCGGATTGCCGGTGTAGACGACCTGCTTCGCCTTCTTGAAATAGCCGGCCGATTGCTCGAAGCTGACCGCCACCGAGCTGACATAACGGCTGAGGAACTTGTTGGTCAGTCCGGGAATGACATTCTGTTCATGGACGAGCGTCGGGATGCCCAGCTTGGCTGCCGCATATACGACCGGCCCGCATACATACCCTCCGGTTCCGATGACGACATCCGGCTTGAATTCGGCCAGCATCGCCTTCGCCTTGTTCACGCCCTTCAGGAAGCGCACGACCGTTTTGACGTTGTCAAACGAGAGCTTGCGGCGAAATCCGGTAATGTCAATGGAGGCAAAAGGGAGGCCTTCCTCAGGAACAAGCCGGCTCTCCAGGCCTTTATCGGTTCCAATAAATAAAAAAGTACAGTTGGGATAGCGTTTCTCGCATTCCCTCGCGATGGCGACAGCCGGATAAATATGTCCTCCCGTGCCGCCGCCGCTGAGCACGACGCGCATCTCGTTCACCTCGCATAACGTGATATGTTCAACAAGATGCCTAGTGAAGTCAGCATCAATGTCAAGGAAGAGCCGCCATAGCTGATGAGTGGCAGCGTTATGCCTGTCACCGGCATCAAGCCGATGACGACGCCAATATTGATAAGAACCTGCACGGCTACGATGCCGACGATGCCGATAGCCAACAGACTGCCGAACGTGTCAGGGGCCGTCATGGCCGCCCGCATACCGCGCCATACTAGAATTAAGAATAGCATTAACACGGTGACGCCGCCAATGAAACCAAGCTCTTCCGCCAAGATGGAGAAGATAAAATCGGTCTGCGGCTCAGGCACATAATTGTATTTCTGACGGCTCGCCCCCAATCCGAGGCCGACCAATCCGCCCGGGCCAATCGCATACAGCGACTGGATCGACTGATACCCTGCACCAAGCGGGTCCTGCCACGGATCGAGAAAGGCGGTGATGCGCTGCAATCGATAAGGCGCCGCCAGAATAAGGCCGACGAACCCGGCCACCCCGACGAGGGCCAGCGAGGCGATATGCTTGATCCGGGCCCCTCCCGTAAAGATAAGCAGCAGCGAGGCGCCCATCATAACGGTGCCTGTCCCAAGATCCGGCTGAAGCATAATGAGCCCGAACGCCGCTCCCATCACCCCGAGGGGCGGCAGAAGCCCGGTCATGAACCGAGCGATTCTTATCTGCTCGTCGGACAGCATTTTGGCCAAAAACATAATCATGCCGAGCTTCATGAATTCCGAAGGCTGGATGCCGAACGATCCGATGCCGAGCCAGCTGCGTGCGCCGCCCCGGACGTCTCCGATGCCCGGGATAAGAACGATGATAAGCAGCCCGAAGCAGGTAAGCAATCCGACCTTCGCATACCGGGACCATATTCGGTAATCAGCGTTCATCGTGACGAACATGGCGGCTAGTCCAAGTACGGCGAACAGCAGCTGCCGCTTGACGAAATAAAACGAGTCGCCGTAATCGTGAAAGGCGATGACGGCGCCGGCACTATACACCATGACAATTCCTATCCCCAGCAAAGAGAGGATAGAGCCGATAAGCCACAAATCGGGAGCGGTCCGTGCTTTGGCCATTGCGGTACACCTCATTGGACAATGTAGGGGCCTTGAACACCCCCCTGCTTAAAGACTATGCACCGCCGCCTTAAACATTCGTCCACGCTCTTCATAGGAAGGGAACATATCCCAGCTCGCGCAAGCCGGCGACAGCAGCACGACATCACCCGGCTTGGCATAGCCCGCCGCCAGGCGTACCGCTTCCGAGACGGCTTCCGATGCATTATTATCTACATTGTCGACGACCGCCACGTTTGTTAAACCCGCCTTCGCGGCGATAGCGGCCAGAATTTCCCTCGTCTCGCCCATCGTGACGACCGCCGCAGCCCGCTCCTCCAGTACCGGTATCAGCTCCAGGAAATCAAGCCCGCGATCCAGGCCGCCCGCGATTAGGACGACCGGCGCTTCGAACGCCTCCAGTGCCATTAGCGTCGCCTTCGTATTGGTTGCCTTGGAATTGTTATAGTACGATGCGCCGTTTACCTCGCCCACGTATTCGAGGCGGTGCTCCACGCCCCGGAATGAACGGAGCGGATCCGCCAGCACCGCAGGCTCGGCGCCCGCCGCAATCGATATGGCGACGGCGGCCAAGGCGTTGTCCACATTATAACGCCCGGGCACACCGATCTCCCGCACGCCGATGATCGGATGCAATTGCCCCGCTTCATCCGCATACACTAGCTGGCGGTCATCCTCCTCTCCTTCGCCGGACGCTTCCGGATAAGGAGGCTCTACGTATACGCCGCATTCGACTCGCTGCGTGGACGACACCCACCAGATCCGGGCGCCAATATCCGGAGCGAGCACCCGGCAGGTCGCGTCGTCCGCATTGAGCACAGCGACATCCCCGTTTGCCATATTGCGGAACAAGCGGGCCTTAGACTGGACATAATCCTCCATCGTGACATGGTAATCCAAATGGGTATTCGATATGTTCAGCAAGCTGGCGACACGCGGACGGAAGGCGGATGTCCCCTTGAGCTGGAAGCTGCTGAGCTCCGCGAGCAATACCTTGTCCGCGCCCGCTTCCCCGGCAGCCTGGCAGAGCGGCGTGCCGATATTGCCGGCGACGATCGGACGAAGCCCGGCCGCTTCGAGCATATTGCCAACCCAGGTCGTCGTTGTCGTCTTGCCGTTGCTGCCCGTGATGCCGATAATCGGCGCCGAACTGAGATGATAAGCGACCTCCACCTCGGTCACGACCTCGATGCCAAGCGCAAGCGCCTGCCGTACAGGCGGCGCCGAATACGGAATGCCCGGATTTTTGGCGACCAGTTGGACGCTGGCGTCGAGCAGATCGTCCGGGTGATGGCCGCAGACAACACAAATGCCCAAAGCTTCCAGCTCCGAAGCTTCAGGGCATTTGTGGCGTTCTTTCTTATCATTGACGGTAACGAGGGCACCGCGTTCATGAAACGTCTTAGCTACACTGACGCCGCTCTTGGCCAGGCCGAGAACGACGACGCGCTTTCCTTGGTACGTATCAGGATGTTCCATATGTTACAACCCCTTGTTGATCCATAATCCGAGTCCGGCGAGCACGATGCCCGCGAGCCAGAACGTAATAACGACGCGCCACTCCGACCAGCCGGACAACTCGAAATGATGATGAATCGGACTCATTTTGAATACGCGCTTGCCCCGTGTCTTGAAGGAGACGACTTGAATGACAACGGACAGCATCTCGATGACGAATATGCCGCCGATGACGAGGAACAGCAGCTCCGTCTTCGTCAGAATGGCAATGGCCCCGATGGCGCCCCCGATCCCGAGCGAACCGGTGTCGCCCATGAATATCTTGGCCGGATGCGCATTGAAGACGAGGAAGCCGAGCACGGCACCGATCATGGATGCCGCACACACTGCGGCCGCGATCTCGGACTGTTGCATCGCGATGAGCGCAAAGGCCGACAGCGCAATCGCGCTTGTGCCTGACAGCAGGCCGTCCAGGCCGTCCGTGAAATTGACCGCATTGCTGATCGCCAGCATCATCAACATGATGAACGGATAATAGAACCAGCCGAGGTCAAAACCCCAGGACGTACCCGGAACCGCAAGAACGGTGCTCTGATCCGACTGCCACAGCAGCACGCAGATAACGGCGGAGCACGCCAACTGCCCGATCAGCTTTTGTCTCGCAGTGAGGCCGAGTGAGCGTTTGAACACGATTTTGATGTAATCGTCAAGAAATCCAATCAGTCCGAAGCCAAGTGTCGCGATGAGCAGCACATAAAAATTAATGTCAGTGACCGAAAATTTCAGAAAAGCAAGCGTAAAAGCCAGCAAAATAATAGCGCCGCCCATCGTAGGCGTACCTGCTTTTTTCAAATGTCCTTGCGGGCCGTCATCGCGGACCTGCTGTCCGAACTTGAGCCTGCGAAGCAGCGGAATGGTTAGCGGACCGAGGATGACAGCCAAGATGAAAGATACGCCCATTGTCATTAACATCAATTTGAAATCCAATCCCTACACCTCCCGTAGCCCCACAGACGAATCCGTGTTACGGATCCAGTCATTTACAACTTCTTCAAGTTTCATTCCCCGAGACGCCTTGACGAGCACGCTATCCCCGGGTCTTGCTTCTTGCTTCAAATAAGCTTTCAAGGTCATTTTATCTTGGAATGAGCGCACGGCCTCGGCCGGCAGCGAGCGGCGGGCGCCGGCAGCGATATGCCTGCCCAGTTCACCGAATGTAAGCACCATATCGACCTTATCCGGCGTAAGCTCAGCTCCGATCTCGAAATGAAGCGTCGCTTCCTGCGGCCCCAGCTCCAGCATGTCGGCCAGCACGGCGATCCGCCGTCCGCCCTTCATGTCGGCCAGCACGGACAACGCCGCCCTCATCGAGGTCGGGCTCGCATTGTAGGCGTCATTCAGCACGACCCAGCCTTCCGGCGTGACATGCCGCTCGAAGCGCATGCCGCTGATGCGCGCCCCGACCAGTCCGGCGGCAATCTGTTCGTCCGTCAGGCCGAAGCGGCGCCCGACCGCCAGAGCGGCCATGGCGTTCATCACATTATGCCGCCCCAGCAGCGGGATATGGAAGACCGACTCGCCTTGTCCGCCGGCAGAAGGCACAGCGAATGCCATGCCGCTGCCGTCGCCGCTCATGCGCGTCGGCCGCAAATCGCATCGTTCGCCCAGACCGAAGCGCAGCAAGCGGATACGCTCTCCCGGCTCCCGTTCGGTCAGCGCCAGATCGACAAGCGGCTCGTCTCCGTGGCATACGAACAGGCCGCCGACGCGCAATCCGGCCGTAATCTCCAGCTTCGCCCGGGCGATCTCCTCCCTGCTGCCGAGCTGAAGCAGATGGGCATCCCCGATATTGGTGACGACGGCCACATCCGGTCGCGCCAGCTTCGAGAGCAACTCGATCTCTCCCCGGCCGCTCATGCCCATCTCGAGCACCGCAATCTCCGTCTCCGGCGGCATCGATAGCACCGTCAGCGGAAGCCCGATATGGTTGTTGAAGTTCCCCTCGGTCTTATGTACCCGATACCGTTGCGACAAGACGGACGCAACCAGATCCTTCGTCGTCGTCTTGCCGTTGCTTCCGGTAACGGCGACCACCTCGACCTGGCCTTCCGCGAGATAAGCGGCAGCCAGCCGCTGCAGCGCCGCGTAAGTGTCGTCCACGAGAATAAGCGGCCCAGAAGCACCGGGAAGCGTCCGATCCACCTGCCAGAGCGCTCCGGCCGCTCCGGCTCGCAGCGACGCCTCCACATAAGCATGGCCGTCGAATCGTTCGCCGGCGAGGGGAACGAACAGTCCTCCAGGCAATACGGAGCGGGAATCGGTACATACGCCGCGCACCTTCGTCTGGCCTGCAGACGAGTCGGCCAATGTTCCGCTGCACAGCTCCGCTATATGTTCCAAGGTGGTTTCTATCACTGCACTTTGCCCCTTATCGCTTCACTTGCTACCAAGCGGTCATCGAAATCAAAGGTCTCGCGGCCGATAATTTGATACGTCTCATGCCCCTTCCCCGCAATCAATACTACATCGTGCGGGCTTGCCATATCAATAGCCTTCGCAATGGCGGCTCTTCGGTCAACGATACATTCATAGCGGTGCGGGACGACCTCCATCTCCGTCAGTCCCCGTTCGATGTCTTCGAGAATCCGATCAGGCTTCTCGGTGCGTGGATTATCGGACGTTATGATAGAGTAGTCGGCATAACGGGCCGATATTTGGCCCATAATCGGCCGCTTCTTCCGATCGCGGTCCCCGCCGCAGCCGAATACACAGATAATGCGGCCTACCGCGAACTCCTTGACGCTCTGCAGCACATTCTCGAGGCCGTCCGGCGTATGGGCATAATCGACGATGACCGTATACGGCTGCCCGGCCTCCACGGCTTCGACACGGCCGGCCACGCCCGGCACCGCTTCGAGGCTGGCGCAAATATCGTCCAGCGCGATGCCTTCAATCAACCCGACCGCGATGGCAGCGAGCGCGTTACAGACATTGAACTTCCCGACCATGCGAAGCTGCACGTCGGCCGAGCCGCGGAACGTATGGACGCGGAAGCTCGTTCCCTTTCCGTTCATGCGGATATCCTCCGCCCGAATATCGGCGGACGCCGATAAGCCGTACGTCAGCGTCTCTGCGGCGGTCAGCTTGGCGAAAAGCGCCGATGCCGGATCGTCCGCGTTCAGCACGGCATAGGAACGCTCAACCTCTTGCTTGCAGTATGTGTTCCCGAGCCGAGAGAACAGCAAGCCCTTGGCGTCGCGATACGATTCCATTGTCTCATGGTAATCGAGGTGGTCCTGAGTCAGGTTCGTGAATACGGCCGTCCGGAAGCGGCAACCTTCCACGCGGCCTTGATCGAGCGCATGGGATGAGACCTCCATCGCGACTGCCTCCACGCCGCAGTCGGCCATATCCCGCAGCGAATGCTGCAGCTCAAGCGCGTTAGGTGTTGTGCCCGACATCGGCAGCTTGCGGCCATCATAGCGCATCTCGATCGTGCCGATCACACCGCTTTTGCGGCCGGCGTCCGTCAATATCCGCTCGATCAGATACGTCGTCGTTGTCTTGCCGTTCGTTCCCGTCACGCCGATCAGCTTCAATTCCCGGCTCGGCGAACGGTAGAAGGCATCCGCCAGCACCGCCAGCGCTCGACGGGCCTGACGGACGATGAGCTGGGGAACCGGAAGCGGAAGTTCCCGCTCCACGACAAGCGCGGCCGCTCCCTGTTCAACGGCCTGCTCCGCATAACGGTGGCCGTCATCCGCCGTGCCCGAGATGCAGAAGAACAGATCGCCCGGCCGGACATGGCGTGAATCCACCGCCAATCCGGTCACTACCGTTGCTTCGTCTCCTGTGCATTTCACATTCAGCATTCGTTTGCATGCTTCGGACAATCGCATTTCCTGCATCGTTATTCCTCCGTCTCTGTACCCATGTAGATGCGGATCGTAGATCCCCGCTCCACACGGGTTCCCGGTTTGGGCGCCTGGTGAATGACCGTGTTGCCCGTACCGGATTTGGCTAGTTGAAAATTCATGTTCATATCTTCGTAAATATCGGTCAACGTTTTGCCGACCAGATTAGGAACCGCCACCATCGGCGTCTCATTGTATCTATATTTTCGGGGGACTTGTTTGTGACGTGGTTCCACCCCCATATAATGGAGTGCGTCCTCCATGATGCGCTTGACGATAGGAGCGGCAATCAGCCCGCCGAACTGAATCCCTTGCGGATCGTCTACCGCCGTATAGATGACGATCTTCGGATCGTCTGCCGGCGCGAACCCGACAAAAGATACGATATGCTCATTCGGCGAATAACGTCCGTGCACAACCTTTTGCGCGGTGCCCGTTTTTCCTCCGACCCGGTAGCCGTCGATGAACGCGTTGCGCCCCGAGCCTTGGGCGACGACATGCTCCAGCGCGTCCCGCACCTTCGCCGACGTCTCCGGCGAGATGACCTGCCGGACCAGCTCCGGCTCAACTTCATCGATGATCATCCCCGTCTCGGGATGCTCGAACGACTTCGCCACATGCGGCCGGTATAGCTTGCCTCCGTTGATCGTCGCCGAGACGGCGGCAATCTGCTGGATCGGCGTAACCGATACACCCTGTCCGAACGAGGTCGTCGCCAATTCGACCGGACCGACCCGGTTCAGCTTGAACAGAATTCCCGTCGCTTCCCCGCTCAGGTCGATGCCCGATTTTTGCCCGAAGCCAAACTTCCGTATGTACGCAAACAGCGTCTCCTTGCCTAACCGCTGTCCCAGCGTAACAAAGCCGGGATTGCATGAATTGCCGACGACCTCGAGGAAGGTCTGGCTGCCGTGACCGCCTTTCTTCCAACAGCGCAGCCGGGCGCCGCCGACCTCGATGCTCCCGGGATCGAAAAAATGCTCGTTGTACAAATCGACCTTGCCATCCTCGAGCGCCGCAGCGATCGTAATGATCTTGAAGGTGGAGCCCGGCTCGTACGTCATCCAGATCGGCAGGTTGCGGTTGTACACCTCCGGGGAATACTCCTTGTACCGCCCCGGTTCATAATTCGGGCGGCTCGCCATCGCCAATATCTCGCCGTTGTTCGGATCCATCGCAATCGAGATGATATGCTTCGGCTGCAATTCGAGCATCGCCTGATCAAGTTCCCGCTCCATTATTGTCTGTATTTGCTTGTCAATCGTCAATTGCAAATTTAATCCATCTCGCGGTGGGGCATACGTCTCCGAAGAATTCGGCATCTGGCGGCCCTTTGCGTCGGACAGGTAAGAGACGCTTCCCTGCAGCCCGCTGAGCGCGTCATTGTACTTCTGCTCGATGCCCGTCAGCCCTTGGTTGTCGATGCCGGTGAAGCCGAGAATATGGGAGGCCAGTTCCCCGAATGGATAATATCTTTTATTATCCTCTGCCACGACAATGCCGGGCAAGTTCTTTTCCCGCACCTGCTGCGCCGTTTCGAGCGATATTTTGCGGCCTCCCGGCTTAATATGGACGATAGACTTGCGTACCTTAATCATCCGTTCGACATCTTCCGTTTTCATCTGCAGTACCGGCGCCAGCCGGGCAGCCGTCGCTGCGGCATCCTGAATCTGGGCGGGGACGGCCATAATCGTCGGGGAGGTAACATTATAGGCGAGACGCACCCCGTTCCGATCAAGCACTTCCCCGCGCTTGGCCGTAACCGGGATGTCTCTGCGCCATAATTCCTCCGCCTTGGCCGTAATTTCCCCGCCCTCCCACAATTGGACATAGGCTAGACGAACGACAAGCGCAAAAAAGCCGAGAGACACGAGTCCGATGCTAATGAACAGCCGCTTGCGGACCGTGACATTGGATAATTTCACGGTAACCCCTCCTTTGTCCCACTTGGGTTCATAACCAACCTATTCGGGACAACCAGGGGATAGAACAAGCTATGGCCTTCTTGGCTCCAATTTGATGTCGACCACGCGCTTACCGTTGTCTGTCGAGGCTTTCTGTTCGCTAACGTAGCCTTCTCCCTCGACCCGCACCTCAATGCCCAGCAACGAAGAGATTTCCATAACATCGCGCAGCGATTTGCCCTTCATATCAGGCATGGACAGATTTCCCGGCTCATCGGTCAGCAGGTAGACCCGCTGGCCAGAGCCCAAATATTCGCCCGGCGCCGGGAATTGGCTCTTTACTTCCTCGCCTGATCCGACCGTCTGGAAGACGATGCCCTGCTCCGCCAACTGCTTCTTCGCTTCATGCGGCTTAAGCCCCTGAATATTCGGCGCCTGGAGGAGCCGAATCGGACCTTCGGATTTACCCTCCTCGGCTGGCTTCATCTCATGGGAAGTCGGCACGCCCATATGGCGCAGCGATTTGGAGACGATATTTTTGAACATAATCGGCGAGACGAAGCCCCCGCCCTCCCAATATTTCTGTGGATCGTCGACGACGACGATAACCGCGATCCGGGGATCCTCCACCGGGGCGAAGCCGATGAAGGATACGACCGCGCGCGTGGAGTCATACTCCCCGTTAATAACCTTAAGCGCGGTTCCCGTCTTGCCCGCGACCCGGTAGCCTTCGATGTACGCGTTCTTCCCGGTGCCGATCTCCTGATCGGCAACGACCTGCTCCAAATACTCGCTGACTTGCTTGGCAATTTCCGGTTCGATCACTTGACGCACCACTTCCGGCTCCCGCTCGGTCACTTCGCCGGTCACCGGATCCTCGATCTTCTTCACGATATGCGGCTGCATCAGCTTGCCGCCGTTCGCCACCGCCGAGACGGCCATAATCTGCTGAAGCGGCGTCACTTTAATCTGGCCGTGGCCGTATGAAGCGGCCGCCACGTCCGCCGGATATTGGAACTGAACGAAGCCCTCGTATTCCCATGGAATCTCGATGCCCGTCTTTTGCCCGAAGCCGAACTTGTCGATATAGGACTTGAACCGCTCCTCCTTCAGCATCTCGAAGCCGAGCTTGACGAAGGCGACGTTACTGGAACGCTTCAAGCCTTCCAGATACGGAATCGTGCCCCACGTCGTATTGACGTCATGAATAGCGCGCCCGCCCGCATAAATTTTCCCCGATTGGAAATAGGCATCCGGATCGAACAGCCCTTCCTGAACCGCCGCCGCGAGCGTCACGATCTTGAACGTCGATCCCGGCTCGTAGCCGCCCTGCACCGCCGGATTGAAGAAAGCGCGGTCATTGTCGAAATCCCAATACGAATTCGGATTATACGTCGGCATGTTCGCCAGGCCCAAAATATCGCCGGTCTTCGGGTCCGCGGCAATCACCGTAATCGTATGCGGGGAATATTCATCGTACACTTTCCGGATCTCTTCTTCGATATATTGCTGGATCATGCGATCGATCGTCAAATACATATTGTCCCCGTCTTGGGCCGGTGTGTAAACCTCTGACGCCTTCGGGAGCTTGTTGCCCATCCGATCCTTCTCGTACTGGATCGCGCCGGCCTTGCCGGACAGTTGTTCATTATACAGCTCCTCGATGCCGCCGACCGGATTCCCATTTTTATCGGTATAACCGAGCACGTGCGCGGCCAGGTTGTTTTTGGCGTAGAATCGCTTTACTTCCGGCATCAGGTACAGCCCGATGTCCTGCAAGCTGGCCTTCTCTTTGAGCGACTCCGTGAAGTCGCGCAGCTTCTGCGCGGTCTCCTCCTCGATCTTCCAGCCCTCGTTCCGCACCTCGCGCTGAATCAAATAGGCTCCGGTCTCCGAACTTTTTTTGCGGACAATGTCATAGAGCTCG
The DNA here is from genome assembly GCF_000315235.1 of Paenibacillus popilliae ATCC 14706. GTDB lineage: Bacteria > Bacillota > Bacilli > Paenibacillales > Paenibacillaceae > Paenibacillus_B > Paenibacillus_B popilliae. The sequence continues at coordinate 51,364 of NZ_BALG01000160.1, forward strand.
TTCTCCGGCTTGCCCAGCACCTTGTGCAGCTCCTCTACAATAAGCCGCTCCACGTCGATATCCTCCTTGACGAGCTTATCGAGTGTTTTCAGTTCCTGAATCAGATTCGGATTGACCGCGACCGTATACGCAGGGGCATCCATAGCGAGCACTTCCCCGTTCTGATCATAGATCGTCCCGCGCACCGGCTCGATGGTCTGCTTCGTCGACCACGAGTTTTTCGCCAGCTCCATCCAGAAATTTTGATTCCATACCTGATACCAAAACAGACGGGTCACGATGACAATAAAAAAGAGGGTGATTAAGCCCCCGATTGTCAACGTGCGCAACTTGATTCGTTTGACCATCTTCATCCCTCGTTCAATCATTGCCTATGGCTTGTTTGTATACTTGAATCTCTAGCGGCGTCTCGGGAAATACAAGCCCGTTCTTCCGCGCGATCTCTTCAACCTGCTTCCAATCCGACAGCTTTTCGACTTCTACTCGCAACACGGAGGTCTGATCCTGCAGCGAAATCGTCTCCCGCTTCAAATCCTGAATGTTCCGGTTCATATCGTAGATTTGGGCATATCGCCCGATAAGAACGAGCGCTACGGCCGTGCACAATAGAATGGTCAGCAGATACAACAGCTTCTCCCTCGTCGGCAATGTGTTCTTGCGGACGACGGTCTTCGTTGTCTGGCGAACCTTGGGCCTCGGCTGCTGCTGTTTCTCCGGCCGGACGGCCAAATTACCGCGAGTATAAGCCATCTTCTGCTCTCCCTTTCATTACAATTTCTCGGCGACCCGCAATCTCGCGGAGCGAGAACGCGGGTTGCACTCCAACTCTTCCACGCTCGGCACAATCGGCTTGCGCTTCGGCAAAATCAAAATATCCTGCTTGCCGCAGGCACACATCGGCAAATCCGGCGGACAAGTGCAGCGGTTCATATACTGGTTGAATGTCTGCTTGCATATCCGATCCTCCAAGGAATGGAAGGTAATTACAGCGACCCTTCCGCCCGGCTTCAAGCAATGGGTTGCCTGATGAAGCGCCTGCTCGAACGCGCCCAGCTCGTCGTTGACGGCGATACGGAGCGCCTGGAAGCTGCGCTTGGCCGGATGGCCTCCCGTTCTTCGGGTTGCCGCTGGAATCCCGGCCTTGACCAACTCGGCCAATTCGCCGGTCGTCTCGATCGGATGATCCGCCCTTGCTTCCGCGATGCGGCGGGCGATGCGGCGGGAAAATTTCTCTTCCCCATACTCGAACAGGATGCGGGCGATCTCCCCTTCCGGCCACTCATTCACAATCTCGCGGGCCGTAAGCGAATGGCTCCGATCCATGCGCATGTCCAGCGGTGCGTCATGCTGATAGCTGAAACCACGCTCCCCTTCATCAAGCTGCGGCGACGATACCCCGAGGTCGAACAGAATTCCGTCCACCTGCGGCACGCCATTGGCAAGCGGCACCTCTGCCTGATACAGAGCGTCCTCGATATGGCGGAAATTCGTCTTGATCATCGTCACCCGGTCAAGGTAGGGTGCCAGCACGTTCGCGGCATTGTCCAAAGCCCAATCGTCCTGATCGAGCGCGATAAGCCGACCGTCTGTGGACAGCAGGGATGCAATGGCGAAGCTGTGTCCTGCCCCTCCCAGGGTACAATCAACATAGATGCCGTCAGGGCGCACATTCAGTCCGTTCACAGCCTCCTCTTTTAACACCGTTATATGATGAAACACATGTTATTCCTCCTAGTTCTTCCTGTTCCTGTCTATGTTGTCTTTCACTTTGCCATGCGCATTCTGAATGACCGGTTTCCTCTCAAAAATCAAAGTCAACCAATGTCTCAGCCATTTCTTCAAAGGTGGATGCGGACTGCTGCACATAGTGTTCCCAAGCGTCCTTGCTCCAAATCTCCACCCGGCTCTGCACGCCGATAATCATGCATTCCTTGTCCAGCTTGGCATGCTGCCGTAGATGAGCGGGAATGTTGATCCGGCCCTGCTTGTCCCACTCGCATTCGGTGGCGCCGGAGAAGAAAAAGCGGGTAAAGGCCCGTGCGTCCGCCTTCATCAAGGGCAATGCCTTCAATTTCTGTTCGAGCAGACCCCACTCTTCCATCGGGTAGATGAACAGACATTGATCCAGGCCACGCGTGAGTATAAATGTGGAGCCCAAGGAGTCACGCAGCTTAGCGGGAATGATTAGGCGGGCTTTGTCATCGATGCTATGTTGATATTCACCCATAAACATCTGCCACCACTCCTCCCCCTAAATTCACCACAACGCCCCACTTTTCCCCACAACAAAAGAATAATTCGCCGTAAATATAAAAAATCCTGCTTGTCGGCAGGATTTTTATTTCATATTCCTTTACGCTTTTCGCATTCTCGGGTTGCCGCCCGCCTTCTAGCCCTCAGAGAAGCAAAGCAGCGGACAGCCGGTAACACGGCTATTCATGTTCTTGCCAACTGATCAAATACGATTGCTGTTCAGCCGACAACGTGTCGATCGAAATGCCAAGCGACTCCAGCTTGAAGCGGGCGACCTGCTCATCCAGCTCGTACGGCACATTGACGACTTTACTGCCGATGCGATCGTAGTGTTCGTTTACATATTTCAGCGACAATGCCTGTAGGGCAAACGTCATATCCATAATTTCTGCCGGGTGCCCGTCCCCCGCTGCCAAGTTGACGAGGCGGCCTTCCGCCAGCAGATAAATGCCGCGTCCGTCCTTCAACTTGTATTCTTCGATATTTTTGCGGACCGTCCGCACGTTCTGCGCGCGCGCTTCCAGCTCCGTCTTGTTCACTTCCACATCGAAATGGCCGGCGTTGGACAAAATCGCGCCATCCTTCATGACGTCGTAGTGCTCGCCGCGAATGACGTCGCGGTTCCCCGTGACCGTCACGAAAATATCGCCTACGCGAGCCGCTTCTCTCATCGGCAACACGGTGAATCCGTCCATATACGCTTCGACGGCCTTAATGGCGTCGATCTCCGTCACGACGACGTTCGCGCCGAGGCCTTTCGCCCGCATCGCCACGCCCTTGCCGCACCAGCCATAACCGACGACGACGACGGTCTTGCCAGTCACGACGAGATTCGTTGTCCGGTTGATGCCGTCCCACACCGATTGGCCTGTGCCGTACCGGTTGTCGAACAAGTATTTGCAGAAGGCGTCATTGACGGCGACCATCGGGAATTGGAGTGTGCCATCCTTCTCCATCGCCTTCAAGCGCAGAATGCCTGTCGTCGTCTCCTCGGCGCCGCCGCGCACCTGCTCGCGCAGATCCGGACGCTCGGAGTGCAGAATCGAGATCAGATCGCCGCCATCGTCGATAATCAGATCCGGCTTCGTCTCCAGCGTGCGGAGGAGCAGTTGCTTGTACTCTTCCGGTTCCGGATTGTACTTCGCATAGACCGTAATGCCGTCTTCAACCAACGCCGCGCAGACATCGTCCTGGGTCGACAGCGGGTTGCTGCCGGTAATCGTCACATCGGCGCCGCCGGCCTGCACGACCTTGGCCAGGTAGGCCGTCTTCGCTTCCAGGTGGAGCGAAATCGCCACCTTCAAGCCCTTGAACGGCTGTTCCGCTTCGAATCGCTTGCGAATCCGGTTCAGCACCGGCATATGGGCTTGCACCCAATCGATCTTCAAATGCCCTTCCGGGGCCAATGCCATATCGCGAATGATGCTGTGCTCTGCTGCTTTTGTCTGACTCATCCTCTACACCCTTCCCTTCCTGTTATAGCTATCGTATGCAGCAGATGCGCGCCCATTGACCTGGACTCATAGTTACAGCACAACCAAGCGGTTCTCGCCGTTCCATAGCACGGGAGCTTCCATGATTGGCTTGAACCAGCCGTCCCCGTAGCGGCAGGCGTACATCAGCATATTGTAGACGCGCTCCTGCGGCCGATCCTGCGGATGGAGTGTCAGCCTCATCCGCTCCCATTGGCGAAGACCCGATTCGTGCTGCTTCTGCAGCGCATCCTTCGCCCGGTGGTGCAGGAAGTCGATCTGATCCAGCACCTTCGCCCGGTTCGTATCCCCCAGGCGGCCGAGCGCGGGGAGCGCTTCGTTCAGCCGGGCAAGCAGTTCTTCGTAGCGGGCATCGACATGATGACGGAACGAAGCGAACCGTTCATCAAGCCCCAGTTCATCCTGTGCCGTCAGCCACGCTTCCTTCCTCTCCTCATAATGCCCGATGATCTCTTCGGCCGTCAATCTATATTTCCCGAGCAGCTTGTTCACGGTCCCTTCCAGGCAGGTGAAGCCCATGCGCGGCCAGACCAGCGGCATCCTCATGCCGAGCGCTCGGAAAGCCTCTTTCGTCTGCGCCCAGTACGCGATCTCGCCGGGACCGAGCACGGTGGCCAGCACCGGGAACAAATATTCCTGCATCAACGGGCGGGTCAGCACGTTGTTGCTCAACAGCTGGGGCGCCGATTCGGCTGCGGCCATCAGTTCATCCTCGCTCCGGACCAGGGTCCGGTGCCGGTCGGTAAAGCCTCCACCTTCCTTGAACAGCAGATGCCGCTCTCCCTCGTGAATCAGGAACAAATTCGCTCCGTTCTCGGTACGGTCTGCCTGAGGGGGACAGCCTTGGCAAGCCAGCTCGCGCTCGCTGTCAGCATAGGCCTGTCTCAGCCGATCGTTCTGCGCGATGAGGCTGTGAAACATCGGCCCTTCGACCTGGTGCAGCTCCGGATCGGCCGAATCGAGGAACACGAGGCCGTATGGGCCGAACATGCCGCCGAGCAGAACGGCGCAAGCATCGGTAAGCGACGCGGCGCCGACGGAAGCTTCCCTCACCCGCTCCATCAGCGCCGGCTTGAACTCCGTAGGCGGAAGCAACGCGTCTACCTCGTTCAATACCGCTTCCCACTGCACCTCATCCAGCCGAATGCAGCTTACCGGCGTGCGCGCCCCCCCCTTCTTCTCCACCCGGACCCGGGCGACAGAAGGTTCCGGTGTGAGAAAATACGCATGATTCACTTCATCGAAATCATGATCCTCCCCCGCGATCCAGAAGATCGGAATGACCGGACGGCCCAGTCTCGCCCCCGCCTCCTGAGCCATGCGGATAATCGATACCGCTTTGTAGACGACGAGCAGCGGACCGGCAAATAAGCCGCCCTGCTGTCCGCCGACGACAACGAGCGCGTCGTCCCGCTCCAGCCGATCCAGCGATGCCGTTACGGCCGGATGATCGTTCCTTGCCTTATTATATCGGCGCAGGACGGAGACGAGCCGCTTGCGATCCGCCCGCAGATGCGCTGCTTTATCCACCCAGCGGACGCGCGTCTCCCAATCGCGATCCGGATGGTATTCATATAGCGATTCGATAATCGAATCGTCCCGTTCTATGTATCGTCTTGCCAATGATTGCTGTACAGTTATGTTCAAAATTGGCCAAGTCATGTAAGCCGCCTCCTCTGTCTATCGTCTCGATTGTACACAATGCGGCTTGGATACGTCAAAGAACGTTGTCCATGCACGCGCGTCCCGTGGCGGCTACACGCTCGCAGCATATGCGATAATGCCGATGAGCAGCAGGATGATATAAAGGATGCTGAGAATGAAGAAGGCCAATCTCCAGATCGTCCTCGCCAACCGCTGAACGTGAATTTTACCGTATTTGCGGTTCTGGAGGCCGCCTAGCAAGCCGATGGCAAGAAGCATCATAAGGCAGATCCAATAAAATCCTGTAGCGGATCCTGTTATCGTATTATAGAGGCCCCCAACCGATGCGATAAGGAAGAACGTCGTCACGTCCATGGCCAGCATGAACGCTTTTTTCTTGGGCCTGGCCCAGTAGCAACCGGCAGCCCAAACAATGATGAACGGAAAAAACGGCAATGCCGATAAAATGATGAAAATGGTATACATGGCGGTATGACTCACTCCTTTGAACAGAAGAAGTAGGTGCTAGCGGTGTCTTGGCTCGCCAGCCCGGAGCAGGCGGAATATCGTCTGATGCAGCGGGGTGCCGACCCCATAGCGCGCACCGAGCCGGATAATCGCGCCCGTAATCACCTCGTATTCCGTCGGGCGGCCGGCCAATATATCTTGCAACATGGAAGAGGTGTTGCCGGCGGTTAGGCGGCACACGCCCATAATCTTCCTCCAGGCTTCCTCTTCATTCACCGGGATGCCGGCAGCATGATAGACCTTGGCCGCTTCAGCCAACAAATCCCGCATAAGCTCCATCCGTTCCGCCCCGACCAGCAGTTCGCCGTTCTTGACGCGCAGCAGCGCGGTCAATGGATTGATGATAGCGTTGACGAGCAGCTTTTGATAGACCATGTCTTCGATGTTGTTCGACGCAAACGCCTCAAATCCTGCTTTTTCCAACATGTTCTTCGCAGAAATGCATGAAAAATTCAAGGCAGTAGACCTCGCAACCTCCTCTGCGGCGGCCGGACCGATCCAGGTTGCTCCGGATCCGGTATGACGAATCCGGTTCGCACCCTCTCTGGCCGCAGCCTCCGTCGTAACCGCGACCGCAAGCGACGGGGAAGGCCATACCCCTGCCAACACTTCAGCATGGCCGACTCCGTTCTGGAAGCAGACGAGGGTCGCGCCGGGCTGCCGCGGCATCTCTGCCAGCACGGTCAGCAGCCCGGATCCGATATGCGTCTGCTTGACGAACAGCCATACCATGCCGGCTTCCAAACCATGTCGGCTTAGCCGTGCCGGCGCCAACGGAAGCGGGAACGCTTCTACCGCTTCATAATGGGAGCGATGCCCTGACAGCTCCACTACCTCGAAGCCTTCCGTGCGGATCCTCTCCGCCTGCTCCTCCGTTCTCGTCCATAGTCGGACCCCGGCCTGCCGGCCGGCCAGTAGCCGCCCCGCGAACAGGAGACCGAGTGCGCCTCCCCCGATAATATCGACTATCATGTTCGTCTCACTCCTTCTTCCGATCTTCTATCGGCTCATTCTCGTTATATATATCAATGAATGATTGAACACGTCCTATCAGTGTTCTTGTTATATCAAATAATCTGCAAAAATACAAAAAAAGCGCCAAGTGAGAGAATTCTCTCGCCAGGTGCTTTCCTTGCATCGCCCTGCATGTGCCGGGGACGGAAGCCGGCGCCTATTCGATTCGCTCCAAATTGCCGTTGGCGTCCATACGGAACCGTGTCTTCATATCATCGTCTTCCTCGCTTAAGATAGCCAATCGGCGGGCACGGTCCATAATTTGAATGAGCGCTTTATAATCATCGTTCACCGTACGGTAGTCGGTCTCTACCACATTGACTTGCTGGGAGAGCTCCTCATTTTCCCGCTGCAGACGGGCACAGCATTCTTCCTTTTCATGCAGTTCTTTTTCCATATGCTTGATTTGGCGGGTCATTTCCTGCACATTGTTGCGCATCTGGCGCAAATAACGGATAACCATGTCCATCGACAATGATTCTTCCGTCAACATCTCGCCTTTCAAATCAGTGTCTTCTCCCTCCTGCAGTGCAAGAGAAGCGACCTGAGCCCCCAGCGTCTGCTTTTTCAAATAATTGCGCTTCTGCCGCTGCGCTTTGGCCAGTTGTATCGCCGCCTCATACTTTTTGCGGACGCAGCTGTTCCAACGGAATCCGCACGCTGCGGACGTGCGTCCGATCTTTTCTCCTACTTCCTCAAAAGCGGCCAACTGGGTACTGCCTTCCCGGATGTGCCGAAGTGTAACTTCCGCTAAAATCAAATCATCATCTGCGGTCCATGCATCTTGTCTTATTGCTGTCATGAAATAACCTCCTAACGACTTCCATCATTCATATCGGTCGCAAGCAGCTGCGCCGCGTTCGCCATCCGATTATTGGAGCGAAGTATACGGCCGCTTGAAATAACCGCTTATTCCATCTCTATGCTCATGCTAGATTTCATAGAATCTATCGGATACTAAAATGTATATCCATTTTGCCTAGGAAACATACGCGCGCGGCCCATGCTCTATCTCACATTTTTGAAGTTCTAGCCAAGCTATTTGGTTTCTCATTACAGTTAATCGTTTACATTACCAACTACGAGCGCTATAATTTCATTAGAAAATCTTTAGAAAATTATTAGAAAAGTGGGATCGATCGTAACGAGAGGAGGATGAATCGTGGCACGAATGTATCGCGTACTCGGCTTCTGGACATTTGTCATCGGTCTAATGGCGTTTGCTGGAGACATGATCGAGATGGCCCTGCTCTTCTTCATGCAGACTGCCTTCTTTGTGTTGTTGGGATATCTGAAATTGTCCGAGCGCACGTATATACTTCTGTTCTGGGGGTACATGCTTGTATGCTTTACCGGCTTCGCTTATTGGACCGTATTCGTAATGGGCAAGCCGTTCTAAGGCGGATACGCCGAGGTGACTGCGGGATGTGCTGATGAGCAGCACATAACAGATACGGCCGAAGTCTCTCTCGCTTCGGCCGTTCTTTATTTTTGGGCTGCTCCGTTGCCAACTGCCGCACGGCGGCTAAGCGGAAGCCTCCCGCGCGAGCAGCAGCACGCGGAACCGTTCGCTCAACTGATCGCTGAGGAGCAGTTGCCGGATCGCCCGGTTGCGGCGCGCTTCCGGGCTGAACGGATCGGGGCGCGCATGATCGACCAGCTCCTGCAGCAGACCTTGCTTCAGCAGGAAGGCTTTCTGCGTCATATAATCCCGAATCAGCGCTCCGGCTTCGAGGGCTGCCTGCTGGCAGACACTGAAATCGACCATAGCTGTCATGTCCTGTTCACCGATATGTATCCACGGGTTGTCATGGGCGCGATGCCGGTGATAGCACATTAGCGTCCCGTTGACGCGATGCTCCGCCGTCAATTCCTCCGTTGCATCGCCGTAATCGATGAAGATGAATTCCGCTTCGGATGCATGCCGCAGCATGCTGCCGAGCCAGCCGCTCATAGCGATCCCGGCATCGCAGATCCGGCCTTCCGGCAGCACGATCCGATAGCGGTTCAGCCACCGGAGCACTTCCGGTTCTGCTGGAAGCCAGACGGGACGGAAGCGCTGCTTTACTTCCTCCAAGACAACGAAGCATTGCTCGATCTGCCCGTTGGTTGCGCGGATGCGCTCGACCGGGAACGCATCCAGCAGCTCGTTGGCGAGGACGAAGAGCCGGCTCCCGCCCGCCTCGCGCCGATAATCGGCCTCCGTCCACCAGGATACAGGGAAGCCTTCTCTGCCCAGCCGCTCCTTGGCCAGCCGCACATGATAAGGGCTCGCTTCAACGATGGCGTAGCGGTAACCGCAGCAGCGATCACGACGCAGGCGATCGTTGATGTGTTCGGATAGACGGCCGTTGCCACCTCCCCACTCGAGGATCGTGAACGTGTCCGGCGCCCAGCCCTTCTCCGCAGCAAGGCGGTGAATATAGACCGCGATCATCTCCCCCATCGGGCTCCCCACATTCGAGCTCGTATAAAAATCGCCCTCCTTGCCGATTTTTGGGCGATCCGACATGTAATAGCCGCATTTCGGATGGTACAGGCAGCTTTCCATGAAGGAAGAAAAGGGAATCACTGCCTTGGCAGAGTGGCGAATGCGATGAATTAGATGTTGAATGAGAATGGAATTAGAAGGATAATGAGACATGGCAACCATCCTTTCTGTGCGTGGTCGGGAAAGAGGTCATATCCCGTCTGGACGAGTCATACGATGAGTTATGCATACCGTTTGTAAGGAGGGAACCCGATGTCATTGACACAGCGTGCGCGCTACGCGCTGTTGGGACTCGCCTTTATTCTTCTCTTCTCCATTGCGGCGCCCGGTGCCACTTGTGCGGAATCAACGGTTCATACAGGCTGGATCAAGAAACCAACCGAAGCACAGCGCAAGCTGCTCCAGCAGAGCTTGTCAGTCACCGAGCTTACCAAAGAGATCGAGCGCATTGCCGCGAAGGAGTCGACCGCTGCCGGGGAACGCCGCCAGACGGAAGACACCCTCCGCAAGCAGGCAGCCGCCTTCGATCAGAAGCGGGAGCAGGCGGGCCGCGTGCTCCGCGCCTATTATATGGGAGAGCGCGACATGCTGCTTCAGGCCCTGCTCTCTGTCCGTGACGAACACTCCATCTGGCTGCTGTTCGATTACTATCAGTTCCTGTTCAGAAGCGACCAAGAAATATGGGTGACGTATTCCGAACAGCTGAAATATCTGAATCAGCTTCGCGATACGTTAGCCCTTACGGAACGGGAATTGTCGCAGGTCAAGCAACAGCTTATCCAACAGCGCAACAGGGTGAATGCCCTGCAGCAGGAGCTTGATACCAATGTGGCGAACAGCAGCGATCCGGAAGCGATGAGCAGGCTTATCCAGCAATTCACCTCTTATTGGCAGAACATCGGCATATTTGAGGTGCGCCGCCATTTCCGTGCCCTGGCCGATGCGATGCATAAGCTGCCGGATTTCGTGAAGAAGAGCGGCAATCTGCAAATCGATGGTACTAAGTATACCATTACGATCCAAGAAGAAGAACTGAATCAATTTGTGCGCGAGCAGGATCCGATTTTCGAGCAGTTCTCCTTCCGCTTCCAGGAAGGTTCGGTATCTGCCGAAGGGGACAGCGCCGGACTGAGCGTATTCGTTCAAGGCCATTACACGCTGGAAAGCGAGCCGGAAAATAGGATGCTATTCCATGTTGACCGCCTGATGATCAATGGCCTGGAGCTGCCGGATACGACCCGTTCGCAATTGGAAGAGGAATTCGATCTCGGCTTCTATCCGCAGCGGCTGGTATCGTTTATCGAAGCAACCGATGTCAACGTGGAAGACAAGCAGATTACGGTGCATCTGTCCATGAAATGGTAGGCAACGCAAACAACCATCAACAGCGGTATTCAATTCCTGTTGATGGTTATTGTGTTCTCCGGAGTTCTACAGCAAATCGGCCGCAATCTGCGCAAGGCGTGATCGCTCCCCCTTTTCAAGCGTCACATGGCCGCTGACCCCCTCGGCTTTGAACCGTTCCACCAAATGAGTCAGGCCGTTGCTCGCCGAATCAAGATAGGGATGGTCAATTTGCGCCGGATCCCCCATCAGGATGATTTTGCTGCCCTCTCCGACCCGGGAGACAATCGTCTTGACCTCATGCTCGGATAAATTTTGCGCCTCGTCAATAATAATGAATTGTCCCGGAATGGATCGGCCTCGAATGTAGGTCAGCGCCTCCACCTGAATGTTGTTCATGCCGACCAGGATTTTGTCGATGTCCCCGGATTTTTTCGTATCGAACAGGAACTCCAGGTTATCATAAATCGGCTGCATCCACGGCCGCAGCTTCTCCTCCTTCTCCCCGGGCAGATAACCGATATCCTTGCCCATGGGCACGACCGGACGCACAATTAACAGCTTCTTGTACTTTCGCTCATCTTCCACCTTCATCAGCCCGGCTGCCAATGCCAGAAGCGTCTTTCCCGTGCCGGCTTTCCCTGTCAGCGTCACTAGTGGAATGTCGTCGTTAAGCAGCAGTTCGAGTGCCATCCGCTGCTGAACGTTGCGCGCGGTAATTCCCCATACCGGGTCATTGCTCAAATAAAGCGACTCTAGCTTGGTGCCCTCGGCGTTAACCTTGAGCAAGGCGGATTTGCTCGTGCCGATCTCGTCCTTCAAAATGACAAATTGATGCGGATACAGCCGCAGTCCGAGCTGCTTCAGCCGGAGCATGCGAGAGGAGTAGAATGTATCGATAATGCTGGGGTGAACATGAACGGAGAACAGGCCGCTGTATAATTCATCACCCGATTGAACCGTCCGGTCGGACAAATAATCCTCCGTATGCAGTCCAAGCACATCCGCCTTAATTCTGACAAGCACATCCTTGCTGACTAGGATGACTTCCGCCGGATGCTCTACATGCTTTTGCTCCAATTGGTAATTCAAAGCAACAGCCATTATGCGGTTATCGTTCGATACCTCTCCGAACATTTCCTGAACCTTGGCGAAGCTGCGATGATTCAATTCCACCTTTAGCGTGCCTCCGTTGGGGAGACGGACGCCATGATGCAGATGACCGTGTTCCCGCAAGCCGTCCAGCAGCCGGGATACCGATCGCGCATTGCGTCCGAGCTCATCGGCATTGCGTTTTTTGGAATCCATTTCTTCGAGCACGACGGCAGGGATAATCACTTCATTATCTTGAAAAGCAAACAGGGCATTCGGATCATGCAGCAGCACATTCGTATCCAATACAAATATTTTGCTCATTGGATTCTCCTTTCGTCGAACAGACCGTTCCAAGAGGGGAGGGCGTGGCAATTCATTTTGCATTACATAAAAAATGCCGCGGCCGTTCACACTATACTCAATCGGAAGTCTCATTTTTTATGGTCAAACAAAAGGAAAGGTTGATATGTGATGCATAGATTGCTGGTTGCTATCGTGATCGCAGGGATGCTCGCCGGATGCGGCAATGCGAACAGGCAAGCAACACCAGGAAGTTACTCGGGAGGACAGGCTCAGCCGATCCAGGACGGCAAGCGCAACATTCAAGATGCAGGAGTGGTCAGCCAGCATCTGGCTGATCTGGCGCGCAAAGTGCACGGCGTCCAATCCGCGAATTGCGTCGTCTTCGGAAATACGGCGATTGTCGGCATTGATGTCGATGCCAAGCTGGAGCGTTCCCAGGTAGGAACAATTAAATATTCCGTGGCCGAGGCTTTGAGCAAGGATAAATATGGTGCCAACGCCCTCGTGACGGCCGACATGGACATGAATGCAAGACTGCGAGAGATGGCCGCCGATATTCGGCAGGGCCGGCCGATATCCGGCTTCGCGAATGAGCTCGCCGATATCGTAGGGCGCATCGTTCCGCAAATTCCGAATGACGTCAAGCAGATCGAGTCGAATGCGCCCGACTCGGCACCGAAAGACGGAACCCGCTCCCAGCAAGTGCGTTAACGGCCAGTCGTCAGGCGCTGGGCCTGGAGCCAGACAAGCATGCGACTGCTGCCGTGCCAGACAGGACACAGCCAAGCGTTCCTAAATGCAGCAAAAAGCCTAGTATTTTACTAGGCTTTTTGCATGGACGTCGATCTCACCCCATCCATAGGCACGCATCGGCTGGAGTCCTTGTCAGCGTCGGACGGCAGCATGCCGCTGCCCGCCATATTCAGCATTCTGTTCTGCTGTCCATTGTGCATGGCGGCTGGCTGCTTCGGCATCCCTTCGACCTCCTATACAAGTTCGCTCCTGTCATTCTATTATATTAATCAATGTAATAAAAATTGCATACAACCTGTATAACTAGGCCGCCGGTGCAGCAGGCGTCTCGGCCGGGTTCGCCGGCTCCTTCAGCGAATGGCCTGCCTGAATGTCCTTAAGCGCCTGCTTGGCCTCTTCCAATTTATCCTCGAACGGATAAATATAAGGACTCTTCCAGTCTCCGTCGACCGAGATGTAATGGATATTATCCTTATCCATCGTAAGATACGTTGTCAGGGCGCTGCGAATCTGGGACGACAACATGTCGATCGTGAAATTGTCCGCCAGGGCGTCAATCACATCCGTCGCCTTCGTGAGACCGCCCAGCGACTGCATATTGCTGACGATCTCCTTCAGCACGGCGTTCTGGCGCTTATTGCGGTCGAAATCGGTCGTTCCCGGCGTCTGAGGACTGCATTGCCCGTTCGATTTGCGGTAACGGACGAAGTCGAGCGCATTTTTGCCGTCCAGATGTTGAAATCCTTTGCTTAAATTAATATTCGTACCGTCTTCCTTGTCAACGTAGCACATATCCTGATCGACATTGACATCGACACCGCCGACCGCATCGACCAGGTCAACGAAGCCTTTGAAGTTAATGACGGCCGTATAATCGAGATTGACGCCTAAATATTGCCCGAGCATCATCCGCAGCTCGTCTTCCGGCGTCTCGCTGTCCAATGTGCCCCGCTCTTTCATCACATAGAAGTTAGGATAAAAATGATTCAGCTTATCCGGTCCGTAACCCGGAATATTGAAGTACGTATCCCGTGGCAGCGACACGAGCACCGCTTCCTGCGTATCGGGATGAATCGCGCCAACCATGATGACATCCGTCCGCTTCCCCGGAAGCTCCGGCCGGTAATCCAGCCCGAGCAGCACGAACGAGAAAGGATCGCTCTTCGGCGTCAGCGTGGCCTGAACCGTGCTTGCGCCCTCTCCTCCGGCATTGGCGGTGGAGATGTCAGCCAGCTTGTTATTGGCATACAGCAATATGTATCCGGCGTAACTGATGACGCCAAGAGATAGAACGATAATCGCAATGAGAATGGCCTTTAGCCATTTCGGCATGCCTTTGCGTGCCGAAGCTGCTTTTACGCTCTGTTGTTTTCTCGGCGGCAATGGTGTCGATGAATTCATAGTTCCTCCTACATCATGTTACTCGTTGTATTTCGGATTCGCTTCAATGTCTTTCCACAGCCGTTCCGCTTCGTCCCGCTCGAACCGCTTGGAATGCGTGGCCCCGTCCTGATCATAGGTAACGACATAGCTGTCTTCCGCTTCGTTCCACTCCGCGGCGACTGGACCCAACTGATGATCTTCGCGCAAAATATGTTCAAAAAAAGCAACCGTCTCCTTGGCCGCCCCATCCTCAGGGCGGGCATCTGCCACGATCTTCATCTGCAGCCAATTGAACAGCGCAACCGGAAGTTTCATCATATGCGCCCTCGTCCCTTCTGTTCAGATGCCCGCTGCCTTCCGGCAGCGGGTCAACCGTAATCAGCCTTGATGTTTTGCTTCTTTTTTGCGCCGCCGCTCTTCGACGAAGTAACGGATGCGCACCATGAACATGAGGATGACAGCCACGGACAGACACTGCACGATCGGCAGCTTGTCGATCTGGAAAATCAGCAGAATGAACGCCCCGACCGCCATAAACAAATACACCAAAATTTCTTTGAGAAAAGGCAGCTTCTGCTGCGTACGAAACACTTTATTGAAGATGTACACCATGAACGCAAATATAAGCATGTAGCTTATAAATGGATGGGATGCCAACCACGCTTGCATTGAGGGTCACTCCTATGCCAACATTATCCAAATCCCATTATACATGAGATTCGGACATTTTGCGCACTTTTTCTGCCCGTTCTCGTTCGCTTTTGTTCAGAATTTTTTTGCGAAGGCGAACCGTGGATGGAGTAATCTCGCAGTATTCATCATCGTTCAAATATTCCAGAGCCTGCTCCAGCGAGAACAGGCGCGGCGTCTTCATGCGGACCGTCTCGTCCTTCGTCGCCGACCGGACATTCGTGAGCGCCTTCTCTTTGCAGATGTTGACGACGATGTCATTGTCGCGATTATGCTCGCCGACGATCATGCCCTCATATACTTCGGTTCCTGACTGAAGGAACAGCACGCCGCGGTCCTCGACCGACAACATGCCGTACATGGTGCTGGTGCCCGTCTCGGTCGAGACCAGCACCCCTTGGTGCCGTCCGCCGACCTGGCCGCCGACATAAGGACCGTAATGGTCGAAGGCATGGTTCATAATACCGTAGCCGCGGGTCAGCGTCAGGAAAGTGGTGCGGTATCCGATCAGCCCCCGGGCCGGAATCAGAAATTCCAGGCGGACCTGGCCGTTGCCATGGTTGATCATATTGACCATCTCGGCCCGCCGGGTGCCCAAGCTCTCCATGACCGAACCAGTGGAATCTTCCGGAATGTCGATAACGAGCCGCTCGATCGGCTCCATTTTTTTGCCGTCGATCACTTTCACGATGACCTCCGGCTTCGACACTTGGAGTTCATAGCCTTCACGGCGCATATTCTCGATCAGAATGCCGAGGTGAAGCTCGCCCCGTCCGGAGACGATGAATGCTTCCGGACTATCGGTTTCTTCCACCCGCAAGCTAACATCGGTCTCCAGTTCCTTCATCAGACGCTCGCGCAGCTTGCGGGACGTAATCCATTTCCCTTCTCTTCCGGCGAACGGGCTGTTATTCACCAGGAAGGTCATCTGCAGCGTAGGCTCGTCAATATGAAGGACAGGCAGTGCTTCCGGATGCGCCGGATCCGCCAGCGTCTCGCCGATATTGATGTCCTTGATTCCGGCAATGGCCACGATATCTCCGGCCCCGGCCTCGTTGCGCTCGATCCGCTTCAATCCTTGGAAGCCGAACAGCTTCTCAATTCGCGCCTGCTTCACCTGGCCCTCGCGGTTGATGACGGCGACGGTCTGTCCTTGGCGGATGCGGCCCCGGTTCACGCGGCCGATCGCAATCCGGCCCATATATTCATTGTAGTCAAGCAGCGTAACGAGGAATTGGAGCGGCTCATCCGGGTTCTCCGCCGGAGAAGGAATATGCTCCACGATCGTGTCATAGAGCGATTGCATGTTACTGTCCTGCTGCTCTGGCGACAAGCTCGACGTCCCGTTCAGAGCGGATGCATAGACAACCGGGAAATCAAGCTGTTCGTCATTGGCATCGAGCTCGATGAACAATTCAAGCACTTCGTCAATGACTTCATGCGGCCGGGCATTCGGACGGTCGATCTTGTTGACGACGACGATCGGCGTCAAATCATGCTCCAGCGCTTTGCGGAGCACGAACTTCGTCTGCGGCATGCAGCCTTCAAAGGCATCGACGACGAGCAGCACCCCATCGACCATTTTCATAATGCGCTCCACTTCTCCGCCGAAATCGGCGTGGCCCGGAGTATCCACAATATTAATCAAGTAATCTTTATACGTAATCGCCGTGTTCTTGGCCAAAATCGTAATGCCACGTTCACGCTCCAGATCGTTGGAGTCCATGGCGCGTTCCTGTACCACTTCATTGTCGCGGTACGTACCGGATTGCTGGAGAAGCTTGTCCACGAGCGTCGTCTTGCCATGGTCAACGTGAGCAATAATAGCGATATTGCGAATGTTTTGTCGATCTTGCATACTTGAACCTTTCCCTTCTGGATGTGAATGATAAGCATTGGAAACGTCCTTGCCCACGTAAAAGACGAACAAGGCAATTCATCAAGAAAAACGCCGGAATAAGGCGGCGTTTCTACTCGGACGGAATGGAGTCTCCATGTTGCGGCAAGCCTCTTACCTTCTTCGGCCTAAGCGGCCGAAGACGAGGGCGGCTCCTACCACGATGAGCGCAACCGCAATCATGTAGAGGCTGATTGTAATCATGAGCATCAAGATAAAAATGCCGAATCCTACCCCGCCGAACAACAGCGAGCCAAGCCATGCGTTCCGCAGATGGAGTGGATCTTCTACATAATAGCCGTACAGGCCTACCCCGACCCCAACCAGAAGCAGGGGCCACAGCCATGTGAACAGGCCGGCGCTTATCCAATGCGTCAGCATGAACAGGACACCGTAGACGGTCAGCATGCCTGCAGGCACCATCGTAATGGGTGGGGCGATTCTCGCCCGAACGAGAGCGTACGCACCCAGTCCGGCAACAAACATGATGAGCGGCCACAAGGTGCCGCCGATTAAAGCAAAGACTCCCCATTTGCCCAACAATATAAATAAGCCTGCAGCGAGGATTACGATGCCGATTACTTGTTGATTTTTGCCCATTCGACAATACCTCCATGCATCATGGTTACGATTTGATAGACAGGTGCGGCGTTCGGTGCGTCAGTTTTATCTTTTCTAGTGTATATGAAAGTCCGGAAAAATACCACCATCACCTGAAAATTTGCAAAATCCGCAAACGGCACAAAAAGACAGCCGTTCCCCGAAGAAGGCAGCGGCTGAATGCATGCACCGCATCATCGCACTATACGGGTATTATTTTGTTCCGATCTTGCCCCTGCCGCGAAAAAATAAACTGAGAAGCAATGCCAGTCCCACCATTACCCAAGGTAGGATTTCTTCCGAGCGAAGACCTGATCGGTCTACCCAGGCGATGATCTGCGTATCGGATGCAATCATCTCCCCGGCGGTATGTGCCAGAATTCCCGCTCCCGCGTACATAAGCAGCGGCAGCCGCTCCAGCCAGCGGCTGATGATCGAGCTGCCCCACACGATAAGTGGAATGCTGAGGGCAACGCCGAGGATGACGAATTCCATCCGCCCCTTCGCAATGGCCGCGATAGCCAGCACGTTATCCAGACTCATCACGAAATCCGCAATCAGAATGGTGCGGATCGAGGTCCATAAGGAGTCGGCCACTTTCATCGCATCCGGCTCCTGCCAGGGCGTGATGGTCAGTTGGACGGCGATGGCGAAGAGCATCGCTCCGCCTGCCGCTTGGAGCAGAGGGATTCGCAGCAGCGTTACGGCCGCAACCGTCAGCACGCAGCGCATCATCACCGCACCTCCCACGCCCCACCATACCGCCTGGCGGCGGTAATGGAGGGGAAGATGGCGGGAAGCCATGGCGATAATGACCGCGTTGTCCCCACTCAACACCATATTGATCAGCAGTATTTCCCCTATCATCCATATCGAGTCCACAGTCCGTCCCCCCTGTCTCCTACATTTATGAACAGAGGAGACAGGCTATGACGTTTTTTTGCGCGTGAACCGCAAACGGAATCCGGGATGTGGATTAGAACCAGTCATCCGTCCGGGCAGGCTCGCTCTCTGTCTTGCCGGATGCCTCCGCTTCAGAAGCCTCTTGCCGTTTTGTCCCAGTCAGGGCAATCGCATTATCAGGGCTTCCACCGGCTCGCAGGACGAGGGACTCCGTCTGTGCCACCGCCGCTTCCAGCAGCGCTTCGTAATCCTTCAACGAATGCTCGGCATATTCGACGACACGCAGATTCGGATTCGTGGAAGGCGATTTTGGAATGAACAAGGTGCAGCAATCCTCGTAAGGCAAGATGGACAGGGCGTAGGTTCCGATCTGCTCCGATATGCGGATAATTTCATTCTTGTCCATTGTGACGAGCGGACGCAGAAGCGGCAGATCGGTAACGCGCCCGATGACATTCATGCTCCCGAGCGTCTGGCTCGCTACTTGCCCAAGGCTGTCCCCCGAGATGAGCGCTCCGGCTTTGCGCTGTTCGGCCAACCGGGTCGAGATGCGCATCATCGCCCGCCGCATGAGCGTAATCATCAAATTATCCGGCGCTTCCTGATGCAGACGGGTCTGAATCTCCGTGAACGGGACAAGGTGCACCCGCAACCGGCCGGCATAGTTGGCGAGCACCTGAGCCAGATCCAGCACCTTCTGCTTGGCGCGTTCGCTGGTGAACGGAAAGCTGTGGAAATGAATCGCCTCGATTTCCAGACCTTTGCGCAGCGTCTGATACCCGGCAACGGGGCTGTCAATTCCGCCGGACAGCAGCAGCATGGCCCGCCCGTTAGATGCCAGCGGGAAGCCGCCCGCGCCTGGAATAACCTCGTTGAACAGGTAGGTCCCTTCCTCGCGCACCTCGACATGCAACTCGATATCGGGCTTGCGGACATCGACGGTGAGCTGCGGGTATTGGCGCAGAATCGGCGCGCCGACCAGATGATTCAATTCCTGCGATCCGTGTGGGAAAGCTTTCCAGGCTCTCCGGGCCGTCACCTTGAAGGTCGTATTCTCCCCCGGATTTATCTCAGCCATAAGCTGCAGCGCCGTCTCCACAATCGGTTCCAGCTCCGAGGGAGCCCGCTTCACTGGGCTTAGCGACACGATGCCGAACACCCGGCGCAGGACGCCAACCACCTCATCTACCGGCTCTCCGTTCAATTCTACGTACATCCGGCCGAATACCCGGATAATTCGGGTCTGCGGGAACGGCGCCAGCACGAACTTGACATGCTGGTAGGCGGCTTTTTCAAATCTTCCGCGGTTCTTACCTTTGATGGCCAATTCCCCATATCGGAGAAGTATCATATCGTAATACATAGCTGGTTCGGTCCTTTCCCCTCTTTATCTTCGGCTTGTCCGCATGGGAGCCAGTCGCTTCGTCACTTCTGCCAATGCGTCGGATAGCCGTTCGATGCTTGCCCTATCGGTATCGGCGCCCATGCTGATACGAAGCCCGCTGGCCGCGCGTTCCGTATCGTTCGTCATCGCTATCAGCACCCGGCTCGGCTGGTGCAGCCTGGAAGAGCATGCCGATTGGGTAGAGACGATAACGCCCCGTTCTTCCAGCGCATGTACTACCACTTCGGACTTCATGCCGGGGAACGACAGATTGACGATATGCGGCGCAGCAAGCGGAAGCGGCGGACTGTTCACCACAAGCGGATCCAATTGCTCCAATCGGCGGAGCAGCAGCCCGCGCAGCTCGGACCAGCGCTCGTAATTCGCCTGCTGTCCTTCGACAGCGAGTCGAACTGCCTTGGACAGGGCGATCACGCCCGGCACATTGACGGTACCCGGCCGGAGACGGTGCTCCTGTGCTCCTCCGGCGAACAATGGCTTCAACGGAGCTTGTCCCCGCCGCAGCAGCGCGCCAACTCCTTTCGGCCCCTGGATTTTATGCCCGGAGAAACTGTATAAATGCACGCCCCAACCCTCCAGATCGACCGGCAGCTTGCCCAGTCCCTGCACGCCGTCCACGTGGAACACGATACCCGGATGCGCGCGCATGATGCCGCAAGCCTCGGCAAGTGGCTGCACCGATCCGGTCTCATGATTGACATGCATAAGCGAAATGAGTGCTGTCTCCGGACGAATCGCCGCTTCCAGCTCCTCGGGACGGATGCGTCCATGCTCATCTACCGGCAAATAGGTAACGGCAACGCCCTCCCGTTCCAGCTCCCGAAAGCATTCGTAGACGGAGGCATGCTCGACAGCCGACGTAATAACATGCCGCGAGCGGCCCCCGGCAAGAGCCCGCACCGTTCCCAATATGGCCAGGTTATTGCTCTCGGTCGCCCCGGACGTATAAATAACGTCGTTCGGGGATGCGTTCAACACGCCAGCCACGACTTCGCGTGCCCGCCGGACCAATTGCTCCGCCTGGCCTCCCATGTGGTGAATCGAAGAGGGATTTGCATATATTTGCTCCATCACTTCCGTCATCGTCCGAATGACGTCCGGATGCGGAGGCGTGGATGCGCTATGATCAAAATATAGCATTGACGCCGTTGATGTTTTCAAGCTAAGCCTCCTTTACAACAAAAAAGATCAATACAGCATGGGAAGCGCACCATCATCCCCACTTCCGCCGTTGTTGATCCCCTACAGCTTCGACATTACTTGTTATTTTACACGTTTTCTGCTGTTCGCACCATCTTTTTTGCAGCAGATGATTATGAACGGCCGCCAGGACAATTTGTCAATAACAGACCTGGGTGACCTGCTTCCATATGATAAAAGAGCTTGTCTCCGCCGCAGCGGTTACAAGCCCTGAACAGAGTGTGATTACAAGGATGCCAGCAGCATCAGGCGAAGTACGATGGCGAAAATACCAACGATCATGGCGATCATCCCGATGGAGCGGCTCCCTTGCAAATACGACAATCCTCCAAGCGCTATGCCGCTCAAACCAAGCACAAATGGAAACATGATGACCGATACAAGAGAGAACCCTATGGCAACGGCGCCCACTCTGGAAAAATGGTCGATTTCTCCCCGCTCCTTCGCAGCGTTAGCATTCAACGCCTCCCGGGGAGGAAGAGTCCCTGCTTCGGCAGAGAATTCGGTATCCCGAGCGATCGATTCGCGGTGACGGTTCTTTTTGTGGCGGCGGCCTTTCGCTTTCATCCCATTATCCCTCCCGTACCTTATGTTATTTCGGTTCAAAAGTTTGGCAGCAGGTTACGGATGATTTGGAAGCTGTATCTTTGTGGCGGCCATACTCTTCAGCGAATTCCGACTTCAAATTCGCGGTTGCATGCTTATCGATTTCAATCATAATCTCGTTGGCTTGACAGCGGTAATCGCCCCAGAACTTGCAGTTGGATACACTGCATTGCACCAATGGCTTGTCACTCATGTCAGTCACCTCCGTTACACAGGATGTCCTGCTGTCACCGCCCCTATGCCGTGCCGTCAACCCCATTTCCAACATAAAAAGACATAAAAAGACGCTCCGTTCCAATTCGAAGCGTCATTGATGATGATTTCGTAATTTGAAGTCGGCCCTTAGCCAGACTTTGCACATTCATTGGGTAAGCTGCATTCTCCGCTCTGACATATAATCGCTTTCATAATAGCTTAGTTCCTCTCGCAGCTCTTCGAACAGCCGGGACAATTCCTGAATCAGACGCTTCACCCCGGGCTCGGGGGTCATGCGGAAGCGAATCGCTTCCCGACCGGTATACGCATAACGCCCATCCTCAGTGTACGCTTCATGCTTCGGATTGAAGAAGGCATGCACGCAATGATGATACAGCTCATACAGCGCTTTCTCCGCAAACGGCTGCTCGAAATTCACTCGCCGCAGCGCTACGCCAAGCTGCTCGTAACCGACCTCGGAAAAAACGAGCAAATGCCGGAAATCTGCCAGTAGTCCTTTGTAAAAAACCAACGTTTCCTCATCCTGCTGCTCGCCGGTCAATTGGGCCAGCGAATGCCTGTTCAAAAAATGCTCCAGTTTGTCTGCTGCTTGTGCCACATGGCCCCGGGCCAACTCGCATTGCTGTCTTACCGTGGATGCTGACATGGAAAAAGCTCCTCCCTTAATCGCATCTATACCTGAACGCTTGCACAAATACCATTTCGCCATTTTATCCTACCATAAAAAAAAGCAAAAAGGTACCGTCCGCAACCAATGTTTGGCATCCTGTTGCCGTCCGAATAATTTGACCCGCAACGTCTCAAGCTAAAGCCAAATCTTCCATGCCCCGCGCTCCCCAGACGAGAATGCTCCGTGTGGCTGGAGCGGATGGATACGGCCCGGACAAGGAGGAACATCATATGTTGAAACCCCGCCATTGGGTAGGCATTGCCGCTCTGGGAACGGCATTTCTGGCCATTCCGTTACTCTGGTCCGCGAACCGCGCTCCGGTTGAGAACGGACGTACGGCCGCGATGCAGGAAATTCACATCAAAAATAAGGTCCTGCAACAGGATGTGCACTTTACTGAGCGCTTGTTTACCATGGACGCCCACAGAGACATCGATACGGCACTCAAAGAGTGGCACGGGCAGACACCGAAGCAGATGAATACGCTCGCCGAGGAATTTATTCAAGCACACCCTCATTTCATTTATATGAAATGGATGGATTTCGACAAGGGGACAGAATGGGTCAAAGGCAAGCTGCCGCAGGACACAACGGACACTGGCAGTCAAAAGCTGAAAGAACAGTTAAAAATCGCGACCTCTTCCGTGAAAAAGCAGCAATCGTACGTGTCCCCGCAACTGGTCATCCTAGGCAAGCATCATATCGTCATGGGGATACCCGCTCCCGGTAAGAACCATGCCATCGTGGCCCTTGTCAATCAGCATCTCGTTCAGACCGTGCGCAAGCTGCAGCAGAAAAATTTGCGTCTCGTCCCTTATCCGCCCGAATCCAAGTTCCGCATCAAATCCGTGGATTCAGATTCGATGCGGGACGTGAAGGTGAAGGATGGGGAAGACAACGCCGGCACAAGCCATTACTACGAGAACGAAGTCGTGGTGCGGTTCCGGGACGAACCGACGGTGGATATGTTGCAGCGCATGATGCGAGAGACCGGAAGCGAACAGCCACGCAAACACAAGCTGGGATCCACCTATGTGTTCCGATCTCAGCGGATGACGGCAGAACAAATGACCCAATATTTCGCCCAGTATGATCCGCTGTATGTCGAGCCCCATTTTCTGTACATGACGAACGGGAAGACCCGCCCGACCAGCGCCTTACCGAAGGTTAGCAACGATTCAGCCGGCGTGGCCGTCGAAGAACCGAATGACATCTTGTATAAGCCCTATCAATGGAACTTGCCCAGCATTCAGACGAACCGGGGCTGGTCCATCAGCAAAGGGGCCGACAATGTCATTATCGGTATCGTCGACACCGGGGTCGACATGAAGCATCATGATCTGAAGGGCCGGCTGCTCGATGGCTATAATGTGTTCGAACCGGAAGCTTCGGCCCAGGACGATGTCGGCCACGGCACCCATGTGGCCGGCATTATCGGAGCCAATGTGAACAATGAGGAAGGCGTCGCCGGCATGACCTGGGGGAATCCGATCCTGCCAGTCAAGGCGCTGGACAGCACCGGCTCGGGAACGACCTATTCCGTCGCGGAAGGGATTATTTGGGCCACCGATAACGGCGCCAAAGTCATCAACTTGAGTCTCGGCAACTATGTGGATGGGGCATTCCTCCATGATGCCGTCAAATACGCCTTCGAGCGCGATGTCGTTCTCATCGCCGCTACAGGCAACGACAATACGAAGCGCCCAGGCTACCCGGCAGCGTATCCCGAAGTATTCGCCGTATCTGCGACCGACGCCGATGATAAGCGTGCAACTTATTCCAATTATGGCGATTATGTCGATGTCGTGGCGCCCGGCACCTCGATCGCCAGCACGTACCCGAACAATCAATATGCCGCCTTGTCAGGTACGTCAATGGCATCCCCCCATGTGACGGCGCTTGCGGCACTTATCCGTTCGATTAACCCGGAGCTCAAAAATACGGAGGTGTACGAGATCATGCGCCAGAGCGCTACTGATCTGGGCACGACCGGCAAGGACATCGACTTCGGCTATGGCAAAATCGACGTCGCGCGCGCGATGAGCATGGCGGAACAGGGCAACTCCTCCTTGTCTCTCTACCCGCAGAACATCGAGCGGAAGCTGAGCCGCTTCATCTCCCGCTTCATCGGCAAGTAAAAAGTCAAAACACCCGCAGGAAAATCCTGCGGGTGTGTTCGTGTATTTGAACATAAAGAAAGTTGCAGCTTCGGAAAGCTTGCCATAAGCCGGGTTCTGTACTCATCGTGGTATCACGGGGGCAACCCTTCCACTACTAAGCGACAATCATCTATCTAGGCTGTGCATTGCTGCACCGCTCAAGCGACCAACCCAGACGCATCTCGGGCCGAGATGCCTGTATAGACAGGCGTGCGTCCCATTAGGTCTTGCTCCAGATGGGGTTTACCAGGAACGAAGTCACCAGCGTTCCTCGTGGTCTCTTACACCACGGTTCCACCCTTGCCTGTGCCGTCATAAAGACGGCCATCGGCGGTCCATTTCTGTGGCACTATCCTTCAGCTTGCGCTGACTGGACGTTATCCAGCATCCTTGCCCTATGGAGCCCGGACTTTCCTCTCGTGACACAAGTCACCAGCGATTGTCTGTCAAACTTTCCGACAACATTCGTTAGTATACTAGGTTCCGGCCAGAAACTCAACCAGTAACTTTTACATAAATTGAAACGGTTCGGTATTTACGGAGGAAGCATGGAAGACCGTCTTCACGCCCTGCTTGTCCGCGGCCTGCTGCAGGCGCGAAGCGACATCCTCCTTCATCATCTTCTCGGCGTTATGCCCCGGATCGATGATGGCAAGACCCGCGGCCAGGGCATCGTGAGCCGTATGATAGTCGATATCGCCGGTGACGAGGACGTCAGCACCGTGGAATAGCGCATGCTGCATATAACGGGAGCCTGAGCCACCTAGCACGGCAATCTTCTTCACTTTGCGCTCCGGGTTTCCTACGACGCGCACATGCGGCACGTCGAACATCTTTTTCACCTGCTCGGCAAAGGATTGCAAGGTCAAAGGAACCGGCAGCTTGCCCACCCGGCCAAGGCCATAGACCGTCCCTTCCCGATCAACCGGAACCAGATCATAGGCCACCTCCTCGTAAGGATGGGCCTTGAACATCGCCTGCAACACCCGGCTGCGCCGCGACTTCGAAACGATCGTCTCGATTCGCACTTCCTCAACGGACTCCAGCTTCCCAGATTCGCCAATAAACGGATGGGTTCCCTCCTGCGGCTGGAACGTCCCGGTCCCCGGTTGTGAGAAGCTGCAATGGCTGTATGCCCCGATATGGCCGGCCCCGGCATCCAGTATCGCCATCCGCACCGAATCGGCATGGCTTACCGGCACAAAGACGCACAGCTTCTGTAACGGCTCCTGGCGCAGCTTCTCCAGCACCTTCACCTCGGTCAGCTGGAGCCGATCTGCCATCAGATCGTTCATCCCGCCCGGAGCAACATCATAGTTCGTATGAGAAATGTAGACCGCAATATCATGCTTTATCAGCTTCTCCATTCGTTTGCCGGCCGGCGTGTCGGTATGCAAGTGGGGAAGCGGCCGATAAATAATGGCGTGATGGGCAATAATGAGCTCCGCCTTCAGCCGGATCGCTTCATTGACGACTTCTTCGGTTACGTCGAGGGCGACAAGCACCTGGGACACCTTTTTGTTCAACGTGCCCAATTGCAGTCCGATGCGGTCCTCGGGAACCGCCATCGATTGGGGAGCGAGCTGCTCCAGCCATTGAATTACGCTTTGCGCGTGTGCATACATGCCAATATCGCCTCCAATTGTGCCAGGCTGTCCGTGAACATCACACGGCGCTGTCTGGCTTCTTCCGTCGCAGCCTGCTCCATCGTGTGCAGAATGCGCGCTCTCTTGCGAACTTCCCGTTGCCACTTCTTCATGAACTCCGGCGTTGGGGCAGCCGACAGCATCGGGCCGAGCTGCACCAGCCATTCCTCAGTCAACGTCACCTGCGCGTTCAACTCGCGGGGAGCGTATAAGCGGCGATCATGCTGTACGGCCTCTTCCTTGCTGCGCGCGCGTTCGGCCAGCAGCACCTCATACAGCTTGCCGTCTTCCTCAATCAAGGCTTCCTCCATCAGATTCCAGCCTTTCTGACGCAGCCAGGCCCTGACATGGGCCTCGCCCACATTCGGCTGCAAAATCACACGGGTCACTCCTGCCAGCTTATCCGGATCGGCCGACAGGATCTGAACGATAAGACCACCGCCCATCCCTGCGATCGAGATGATATCGACCTCGCCGGGCGAGATGACCGCCAGCCCGTCTCCCCGGCGCACGCTTACGCGATGAGCCAGACGAGCCCCTACAATCTGGCGGCGGGCCGCCTCATACGGCCCTTGATTCACCTCGCCGGCCACTGCCATTTCAATTCGTTGTTGTTCCGCCAAATAGGTCGGCAGCAAGGCATGATCCGAGCCGATATCGGCCAGACGGCTGCCTGCCGGTACCCAATCAGCGATCTGCTGCAGCCGCTTGGACAGTTTGATGTTCACGTATCCATTTCACCCACTGTTTTCTGAAATAAAAAGCACTGCACCATAACATGATCCATTTCCCCAACAGGAAGGACAGCATCTCTTGATCCGCTTCCAGTTGACTCCATGGGCGAGCCGCCGCCCAGGCCGCCTCCGGCATGAACCAGAGTCCGACGGAGGCGATAAGAAGGCCTGCCGATGCCCTCGGAGATAGGCGGTGAACCGCCCATGCCAGCCAGACGAACAAGCCGCTCTCCGGCAGCCACAGCCATTGGCTGTTGCCGAGGGTAAGATCCATCATCGCGATCTGCAGGACGCAGCCGTAAGCGGCAGCGGCATGAAGCCAGCCCGCTCCCTGCATCAGTCCGGAACGCGCCAGCAGGCCGCCGAGCAGCCAGAGGAGTGCAGAGACAACGAGCCAGACCACGGTCGGCCACCATGCTCTCCATCCCTGAGCCTGCAGCACAAGCCAGCCGCCTCCGGACAGGGTCAGGCAAGCGAGAAATGCCAGCCAGCGAGACCTGCGCAGGTTCGTCTTCCGGCTCGACCATGCTAGAGCGGCCAGTACAAGCACAGGGGCTGCAATCACGCTAATTTGCATTGGGGCCGCAAAAGCGGTAAAATGAAATCCGATAATACAAAACAATACAAAAATGATAAAAAAAACCAACCAGGTCATTGGCCGCAAGGAGGCAATACGATCCGCCCAGGAACCGACGGTCTCATTCGATCCTCCTCCCTCTTGCACATCTAGGGGCACATCGTAAAGCTGCGCCAGGAAATTGCAATAGGCTGCAGGCAGCAGCCGGTTTTTCCGCCAACGGGCAATTTCCTGGGCCATCCATTGGCGTTGCTGAGGATCCATTACCTGTTAACACCTCCAGAAACGTCATGCCACCATCCTGCCATGTTGGGCGAGGACAGCGGCTCCTTCATGCTTCCTCTATGCAAAAGACCTTCATCACGCCGGCAAGGAAGGGCATCAGAAGGTCTCTTGCACACCATTATTCTAGGAAATCTTTTAAGCGCTTGCTGCGGCTTGGGTGACGCAGTTTGCGGAGAGCCTTCGCCTCGATTTGACGAATCCGCTCGCGCGTAACGCCAAATACTTTGCCGACTTCTTCCAACGTTCTCGTTCGGCCGTCGTCCAGGCCGAAGCGCAGACGAAGCACATTCTCCTCGCGCTCGGTCAGCGTGTCAAGCACATCCTCCAACTGCTCCTTCAACAGTTCGTACGCAGCGGCGTCCGCCGGAGCCAGCGCCTCCTGATCCTCGATGAAATCGCCCAGATGCGAGTCGTCCTCTTCGCCGATTGGCGTCTCCAGGGAGACCGGCTCCTGTGCAATCTTCATAATCTCGCGCACCTTCTCTACGCTCAATTCCATCTCGGCCGCAATTTCTTCCGGCGCCGGTTCGCGTCCCAACTCCTGAAGCAGCTGACGAGATACGCGAACCAGTTTATTAATCGTCTCGACCATATGAACCGGTATCCGGATCGTGCGCGCCTGATCCGCGATGGCCCGGGTAATTGCTTGGCGAATCCACCAGGTCGCATAGGTGCTGAATTTATATCCTTTGCTGTGGTCGAATTTCTCCACCGCTTTGATAAGCCCCATATTTCCTTCCTGAATCAGATCAAGGAACAGCATGCCCCGCCCGACATAACGCTTGGCAATGCTGACGACCAATCGCAGATTGGCCTCGGTCAAGCGCTTCTTCGCTTCCAAATCGCCCTGCTCGATCCGCTTCGCAAGCTCAATTTCTTCTTCGGCCGACAAGAGCGGAACACGGCCGATCTCTTTAAGGTACATCCGCACCGGGTCATTGATTTTGATGCCCGGCGGCAGTGACAGATCATCATCAAAATGAAAATCGTCCGACTCATCGTTCTCGCGGTCGTTGGCACGGACGCCCATCTCATCATCGGCTTCACTTACTTCAATCCCCAGATCGGAGAGCTGCTCATAGAACTCATCCATTTGTTCCGGGTCTTGGTCGAACGTCGCCATTTTCTCAGCTATCTCTTTGTAGCTCAGCGATCCTCGCTTTTTGCCGAGTTCAATCAACTGGTCCTTCGCATGTTCCAGTGCCGTTTCCGTTTCAAGTCCAGTATGTTGATCATTCGCCATTTTCCGACTCCCTCCTCCCTAGAATCTCCGCCTATTTACCGCTTCAGTTCTTGCTCTAGGGCTATAATTTCTTGTGCGATCTGCGCCGCGCGCAATACTTCGCCGGAACGTTCCGCCTGCACCATTTCTTCTCTTTTACGCTCGATCTCGCGCTGTCTGGGCACTTTAAGAATCAGCATAATATAATCATCCAGCAGCTCGGTATCATAACGAAGAGATACTTCGGAGAGCGAGATGGAGGCAGCGACTTTCTCCAAGCGTTCATCATGCAGTGTTGCTAGGAACCGGCTGAAATCGGGCTCCTTGCCTTGCGCATAATAAGCATATAGATAAGCGGCAAGTGCCGCATGATCATCTACATTAAAACGTTCACCAAGATGCCGCTCTACGTAATCAGCAACCTCGATATCCTGAAACATAAGTGCCAGCAGGATTCGCTCCGCATAGACATAGGCCGGGCGCAACGCAGGCTGGGCAATGGTACGCTTATCATTTCTACCATTATTCCACCAATTGGTGTGATTATCCCCGTGTCCGTTCATTTTTTGCCGCTGTCTTATCGTGGCGCACTCCTGCTTGAGCGCGTCGAACGACGACTCGCCCTGCAAATCAAGCTGCTGCGCCAGCTCCTTCAAATGAAGCTCGCGCTCCACCGGCGATTCAACCGCCGCAATGACGCGCATCGCTTCATCCTTGAAGCGCCGCTTCCCGTCATCCTCTAGCAGTATATGATTCCTCCGCAAAGAAATAAGCTTGAATTTCGTAGGCGTGACCGCCGCTGCCGATACGGTATGACGGAACCGTTCCGCGCCATGCGCCTTAATGAAGTCATCCGGATCCATCCGGTCCGGTATCATGGCTACCGCAACGTGAATTCCTGCCTCCTCCAGCATCGGGATCGCTTTCATCGCCGCAGCTTGTCCGGCATCATCGCCGTCGTAGCACAAGGTCACGCTGTCCGCCATCCGTTTTATCAGGAAAATATGGTCGGGCGTCAGCGCCGTCCCCATGGTCGCCACCCCGTGATGCACTTCGGCGTCCCAGGCCTGAATGACATCTGCGTACCCTTCGAACAGAATGATATGGGCGTTTCGCTTAATATAAGGCCGGGCATGATGCAAGTTGTACAGCACTTTGGATTTGTTGAAAAGCATCGTCTCCGGCGAGTTCAAATACTTGGGTTGTCCTTCCCCCAATATTCGGCCGGCAAAAGCGATCGATTGGCCATTCCGGTTCCAGATCGGAAACATAATCCGGTCCCGGAAGCGATCGACATAACCGCTGCCGTTCTGCCGCTTCGAGACAAGTCCGCCCTTCTCCATGCCTTCCAGGTCGAATTCGCGCTTGCCGAGCAACTGTACGAGCGTATCCCACTGCGGAGGGGCATACCCTATCTGAAATTGTTCGATCAGCTTGTCATGGATTCCCCGGTTCCGCAAATATTGGAGGGCAGCCTGGCCATGCGTCGTGTTCATTAAAATATAATGATACAGCTTCGTTGCGAGCTCATGCGCCTCGATCAACCGCTTCTTCGCCTCATGGGAAGGATCCCGTTCCGCCTTCGCGTACCCCTCCCCCCAAGTCACCGGCACGTTCGCCACTTCGGCGAGTCGCCGAACCGCCTCCGGAAAAGAATATCCTTCCATTCCCATCATGAAGTGAATGACATTGCCGCTCTTGCCACAGCCGTAGCAATGAAAAATCTGCTTCTCCGGCGTAACGGTGAAGGAGGGGGTCTTCTCCGAATGGAACGGACATAATCCCTTCAAATACTTACCGTGCTTCGACAAATGGACATATTGGCCGACGACATCCACAATGTCATTGCGCTGCAGCACTTCGTCCAGTACTTCGTCAGGAATCCGTCCGTAATTGCTCACTGTTCGCCCAACCACCTTCATCTAAACACGTATTACTATTTCGCTACGGGCTCAATTTCTCCTGCTCGCGCTGCAAAAGTTTTGTCAACTTCTGTTGGAAGTTGACCCGGTCCTGTTCGCTCATCGCCCGTGGCCCCTTCGTGCGAAGTCCCGCCCTGCGGGCCTTGGCCGAGTGATGCCGCCTCGACAAATATTCATCCACATTATCGGCGGTCAATTCGCCGCCCCGCGGCATCAATACGGAAGCTCCGCGCGGCAGACAGAGCGCGGCCAACCCATAGTCGCTTGTCACGACGATGTCTCCTGACCGCGCTGCATTCGCGATATAGATATCCGCCGCCTGGAACGCCTGATCGACAAATACGGTATGAATGTTGTAGTTCGCCAGTTGCCAATCCGGGGCAAACGCCGCATAGGAAGCGACAAACTGAACCACGGCATCCTGCTCCAGCGCAGCGGTGATAATCTCGTTTTTGACCGGGCAGGCATCCGCATCCACCCAAATGCGAAGCTTGTCAGACATGCCACTCACCCATTTCATAAAGACGGCGTCAACAGAAAGTTATATTTTCACTGTTACTATTATATACGCTATAAGCCGTAAAAATCCTGCTTTGCAAACGTGAATTTCCGAAGGAATTCCGGCGTTTGGTGTCGAAGCCCGGATAAAAAGGAAGGAACATGTCGAAGAAGATCTTCTTCATGTTCCCGTCATGTTGCATATTCAGGATGCCCAGACCAGCTTGGAAAAATCGGCATACTGCCGGATATCGGCAGCGATGTTGGCGAGCAGCGCCAGCCGGTTCGCCCGGACCGCTTCATCCTCCGCCATGACCATCACTTGGTCGAAAAAGCGGTTGACCGGATCCTGAAGCCGTCCCAGCACGGCAAGTGCCTCGGCCGCATCCGCGAATGCGGCTTCATAGGCCTCGTGTACTTCGCTCCAGCGATGGAACAGCTCGCGTTCCGCATCATGCTCGAACCGTTCGGCATCGATCACTTCAGATTCCGCCTTGGCCGCCAGATTGCATACGCGGTTGAACGATTCAGTCACCAGCTTGAACTCCTCGTCGGCGACAGCCTGCATCAACGCCTCTGCACGCGCCACCGTCTGCAACACATCGCCATAGCCCGAGGTCATGATGGCGTCGACCACATCGTAGCGGACGGAGTCCGCCAGCACATTTTTCACGCGCAAGCCGAAAAATTCAACAAGATCCCGCCGGACCTCCTCGCTACTCCGCTTCAGCAATTGCGCCCTCTCATACACGTCCAGCGCGATATCGAGCATCCTATGAAGCGTCAGCGGCAGTCCGCGCTCCAGCAGGACCTGGACAATCCCGGTCGCTTGGCGGCGCAGGCCGTACGGATCCTGAGAGCCTGTCGGAATGATGCCGATGGCGAAGCAGCCGACGAGCGTATCCAGCTTATCCGCGAGGCTGATCATGCAGCCCACAAGCGTGTCCGGCGCCGGATCCCCGGAATAGCGCGGCTTGTAATGCTCATTGATGGCGCGGGCAACCACTTCCGGCTCCCCGGCCTTGCGGGCATAATCCTCTCCCATCATGCCCTGCAGTTCCGGAAATTCATAGACCATTTGCGTCACAAGGTCGAACTTGCAAATATCCGCCGCCCGGCTCACCCACAGCGCCGTCTCCCGATCGGTCTGAACCTCCAGGGCGAGCGCATCGCCAATCGCATGCAGCCGGCGGATTTTGTCGCCGATGGTGCCAAGCTCCTCGTGGAACACGATCGAATCGAGCTTATGCACGCAATCGATAATGCGCAGCTTCTGATCTTCCTCGTAGAAGAATTTGGCGTCCGACAAGCGGGCGCGGAGCACCTTCTCGTTGCCTCTGACGACTTGATCCAGTCCGGCCGTATCGCCGTTCCGGACGGTCACGAAGTACGGCAGCAACTGCCGGTCTGCATTCAGTACCGGGAAGTAACGCTGGTGCTCGCGCATCGACGTAATCAGCACGTCCTGCGGAATGTGAAGGAACGCTTCATCAACCGTGCCGTACAGCACGGTCGGATACTCGACCAGGAACAGCACCTCCTCCAGCAGATCGTCCTTGACGGCGATATGCCAGCCCTTCTCTGCGGCCAACGCGTCAATCTGGCGCGTAATCTCCGCCACCCGCTCATCGGCGTCCGCGATCACATACTGCTCGCGCAACCGTTCCACGTAGTGAGCCGGCTCTTCAATCGTCACCTCTTTGCCGAGGAAGCGGTGGCCGCGGGATAGGTTGCCTGCCTGCACGCCGGCGATTTCCAATGGAATTATATCTGTCCCATGCAGCGCCACGATCCAGCGGATCGGGCGAACGTAGCGCATTTCCCTGTCTCCCCAACGCATGTTTTTCGGGAAGGTCATCGCCTGGATAAGTAAAGCGAGGCCGTCTCCCAACACGGCGGAGGTTTCCGTTCCAATGCTGCTCTTGTTGGCGTACACGTATTCAACGCCGTTCAGCTCCCGGAAAAACAGTTGCTCCGGCTCAATACCCTGACTGCGGGCAAAGCCAAGTGCGGCCTTGGTCCAGGCGCCGTTCTCGTCAAGCGCGATCTTGCGTGCCGGGCCCTTCACTTCCTCGTGAATATCCGTCTGCTTATCAGCTGCCTCGCGAACGGTGACAGCCAGGCGGCGAGGCGTTCCATACACTTGAATGCCGGCGAATCCGATCCGCGATTCCGTCAGCCAGCGTTCCATGCGGCTCTGCAGTTGCTCCATCGCAGGGCGCATGAAGCGTGCCGGCACTTCTTCCAGTCCAAGCTCCAACAATATATCTTTAGGCATGGCGTTCCTCTCCCTTCTTCAACAGCGGGAAGCCGAGCTTTTCCCGTGCTTCCAAATAAGTGGCGGCTACCTGGCGGGCCAGATTTCGCACCCGGACAATATATCCGGTACGTTCGGTTACGCTGATGGCTCCGCGCGCATCCAGCAAATTGAACGCATGCGAGCATTTGAGCACATAATCGTAGGCGGGGAATACAAGATGCTGCTCCATGGCCCGGTTCGCTTCCTGCTCATACATCGTGAATAACGAGAACAGCATCGCCGTGTCGCTCACTTCAAACGTATATTTCGAATGCTCGTATTCCGGCTGGTGGAAGACGTCGCCATAGGTGACCCCATCCACCCATTCCAGATCGAACACATTCTCTTTCTCTTGAATATAAGAAGCTAGGCGCTCCAGCCCGTACGTAATCTCGACCGATACCGGGTGTGCATCGATGCCCCCGACCTGCTGGAAATAAGTAAACTGCGTAATCTCCATTCCGTCGAGCCACACTTCCCAACCGAGCCCCCAAGCGCCCAGCGTCGGAGCTTCCCAGTTGTCCTCGACGAACCGGATATCGTGCTGGAGCGGATCGATGCCGAGGCGGCGCAAGCTGTCGAGATAAAGCTCTTGAATATGGTCCGGCGAAGGCTTCAGAATGACCTGGAATTGATGATGCTGATATAACCGATTCGGGTTCTCGCCATAGCGGCCGTCCGCCGGGCGGCGGGACGGCTCCACATAGGCGACATTCCACGGCTCCGGCCCGATAGAGCGCAAAAACGTCATCGGATTCATCGTGCCAGCACCTTTTTCCACGTCATAAGGCTGCACGAGGATGCAGTTCTGATCGGACCAGAATTGTTGAAGTGTCAAAATCATTTGCTGAAAATTCATGGCTTTCTCTCCTTTGCCTATACATTTGCGGCATGCCTGACGAGCGTGCAAAAAAACTCCCGCCCTACGCCTGCTGCCAGACGTAGGGACGAGAGTTATCTTCCCGCGGTTCCACCCTACTTGAACGATTGCCTCGGCCATGCGCTTGATATTGCCATGCGCTCAAGCCGCAATCATTCCACTTTCTCCGTTCCTTGCTCCAAAGTGCCTGTTCATTCGCCCGCTCGTCCGGGCTTCCACCATCCCCGGATCGCTATATCTCGAAGCTTGGACGAACTACTTCCTTCTTCAACGCAAGCCAACCTTGCTATAGCCTGGATTCATTATAACGAATGGCATTCTACTCGTCAAGATTGGCCAAATCATACTTCTCCATCTGATCGAGGAACTGCTGCGACTTCAAGCGAACACCGACATGCGTGTCCATATAGCCGCGCATGAACCCGCGCAGCCTTAGCTTCGTCCCCGGCTTCAAAGTCACATTCCCCAGTCGGCGAAGAGCCGTCTTCTCGAACTGGCGGAGCAGCGTCAGCATCGCCAGCCCCGCCTTATATTGCTCATGCTCCCGCATCAGGCAAGCACGACAGAGCGCGCCTCCGAGACGCCAGCCGACTCCGCTCAGATCGTCTTCCCTGCCGCAGCTAACGCAGGCGTATAGCTGCGGCGCGACGCCGGTCCGCTGCCATAGCTTCATCTCCAGCAGATGCGTTGTTACCTGCGCATCTTTGCCCGCCTCCAACGCCTCCAAATACGCATGCAGTTGATCGAACATAGCACCGCCGGCTTCCTCGTCCTGCAAGGCCCGATTGACCAGTTCGGCTGCGTAAGAGGCGTAGGCGGCCAGATGAAGCTGCTCGCGCAGCGTATGATGCCCCTTCAAAATCTCGCATGAATTCAAGGTGCCGATATGCCCCATTCCGCGGAAAAAGACATATTCCCCGTATGTAAAGAGCTGAGTGGCAGCCGCATGACGGCTGCGCACCTTCTTGGCTCCCCGCACCAGGACACCCACTTTGCCGTGCGACTTGGTGCATAGCGTGATGATTTTGTTCCCTTCCCCGTAATCCATACTACGGATGACGATTCCTTCCACCCGATATAGCACGCTCGTCCTCCCCATGCGCATTCCATTCTATAAATCTATGATTCCGCTGAATTCTCCAACGGCGGTACGTCTAGCGAAGATTCTTCCGTTTCCGACAGCTGTCTGGACTGCTTATACAACAAATAAGCATCAACATCTCCCGTCATGGCAAATACGTTCCACGAGAAATCATGCATCCGTATATCCCCTTTCGTTGGAAATGACTATGCGTTCCATCCTTAGGTTGCGCTGCGGTATTAAGATTATCCGATGCAATATTTGGTCACGCTCACACGGATGTAAGGGCCGAAAGAATCCACCTGCCGACGTGCTTACGCATCGTGGCGGAAACCGAGATCGCGAAGAATCCGATCTTGATTGCGCCAGTCCTTCTTCACTTTAACCCATAGCTCCATGAACGTTTTCGATCCGAGCAAATGTTCAATATCCTGTCGAGCAAGCTTGCCAATCTCCTTCAGAAGCGCTCCTTGCTTGCCGATGACGATGCCCTTCTGCGAATCCCGCTCTACGTAGATAACGGCGGAAATGTAGACGACGCCGTTGTCCTGCGCTCTCATATCCTCGATTGCGACCGCAATCGAGTGTGGGATCTCTTCCCGGGTCAAGTGCAAAATTTTCTCCCGGATCAGCTCCGCCACGACGAACTGCTCCGGATGATTGGTAATTTGATCGTCCGGATAGTACTTCGGCCCTTCCGGCATGTAGGAGCCGAGCACTTCCAGCAGCCGGTTGACATTATTGCCGTGAAGCGCAGAAATAGGCACAATCTCCGCGAATTCGAACCGTTCATTATACGAATGAATCATCGGAGGCAGCTCATCGGGATTCACCTGATCAATTTTGTTCATCACGAGAATGACCGGCGTCTTCACCTTCGCCAGATGCTCCATAACAAATTTATCCCCGCTGCCGAGGCCCGCTGAAACATCGACGAGAAACAAAATGACCTCAACCTCGTTCAAGGTGTTGTAGGCCACCTGGTTCATATAGTCGCCCAACTTTGATTTGCGCTTATGAATGCCCGGCGTATCCAGAAAGACGATTTGCGTGTCCTCTGTCGTATAGACGCCGTGGATTTTGTTCCGCGTGGTCTGTGGCTTATCGGACATAATGGCGATTTTCTGCCCGATAACATGATTCATTAGCGTCGATTTTCCGACATTCGGCCGTCCAACGATGGCTACAAAGCCGGATTGGAATGAGGTTCGGTTCGATCTCGGTTCGTCTTGAAATGTGTTCAACGCAAATTGCCTCCTGTTTATTTTATCATATATGTACGCAAGCGGTGACCGCCGCTGCAAAATAAATGCAATTCAGGCAGTCACCGCTTGCGATGCGTTCCATCGGTTCGCTGCAATTTGATTCGGCTTCTACCGGGGGTTCGAGAATGCCGGGTTGCTTCTCTCATCGCTTCGTAATCACAAGCCGACATGGGGAACCTGCCCTTATAAGAAGCTCCGCAGCAGTTGCAGCAGTCGTCCCCCGAACAAGACCGCCCCGACAATAACGGCAAACACCGCCGTCATGAACACTGCTCCTGCGGCGGTATCCTTCGCAATTTTGGCCAGAGGATGGGGGGCGGGCCTTGTTAGATCGACCGCTGACTCCACCGCGGTATTCATTAATTCGGCCGATACCACCAGCGTGATAGCGAGCGCAAGCCACAGCCATTCGCCTGCCGATATCCCGAAGCCCGCTCCCAATAGACAGGCGGCCACGGCGGCGGCCGCATGAACTCGCATATTCCGCTGGGGGCGGGGGGGATAGAGAATGCCT
>NZ_BALG01000159.1 GCF_000315235.1 Paenibacillus popilliae ATCC 14706
AAAATAGTCCTTACGTTTGTCCTTAATCTCTTTTGATTTGTTATATATGCGTAGCTGGCATCGCGAGCGGTCACCAAAATATACCGTACCGAATCCATCCGTATGAGGATCGAGCCTAACAAAATCCGGCTGATTATCCCTCTTGAAATTCATAGGCCAACTAAACACCTTAAAATCACTAAACCGCCAATCCCACTGGTCACTATGTACGCAAAGGTCTATCCGATTGGGTTTAGTCGCTTCGCACTCAAAACCCAACTCCGCAAGTACGTATAAACTCTCTTGATAAGCATCATGCATGCCCATTTCCCATAGCTTAAACTG
>NZ_BALG01000158.1 GCF_000315235.1 Paenibacillus popilliae ATCC 14706
CAGATAGAAGTCTTTTTCCGCTGGATCAAGCAACATTTGAACGTTCCTACGTTGTTCGGTACGACTGAAAATGCCGTATATGGTCAGCTATTTGAAGCCTTGATTACCTATATTCTTCTCAAATGGCTGTATGATGTTACAAACACCGGCTTGCCTCGGCATGCTGTTCTTTCATTTGCCCGGTTTGCCCGATTATTTGTTTTCTGTTCGCTTCCCGTTGAGTGGCAGTTACGGATTCATTGTATTCTATTAGGAGAATCCCGATTATTTTGATATGGGGTAATTTGGTTAATCAACAGGCCTGTTCTTACTGAGCAGTATTGACTATTTTTCCACTGAGCAGACATTACCATTAACTATTGCGAGGAAGCATTATAACTGAATGATAAATCCAATCGCTTTCGCTGTCAATATAAACCAGATAATTTTATATAATTCTATTTATGTAATAAAATTAAAATATAAATTCTCTCTATTAATTCAAAATTACGACTCCAAAATTTGAATTCGCTATGGTATAAAAATTCTCCAATTTGAACTGAAACAACTCTAAAAAACCAACAGCAGCTAAAAAAAGACGAATATCCCCTAAGTTGGGAACATACGTCTTCTGTGTAGCCATTCGTTTAAATATCGCTTTAAACCTGCTCTAAAAATTTGAGGGAAATCTCCTCCAACTTTTCAATTATTTTTTTCTCGTAATTTTCATCTAGCGATACGCTCTCTGTTGTATACTCCTCTAACCCCTTATGGTCACCAATCCTCACGGAGTAGAGTGCTTTCTGGAACATGCTAATATCATTTGCATCATTCCCAAATGCCACAAACTGTTTTTCCTCAACACCTATTTTTTGCAAAGCGATCCACTTATTGATATTTTCAGGGCTAATATCTAATGAGTTTTCGTCTCCATGTTTATGTACAACAACACCTAATAAAGTCAATTTTTCAGCTAACATTTCTATGTCAGTCGCGGACAATACAAGAACTTTAACTATGTTGGCGAGTGATTCTACCGGAAGCCTCTTGGCTATTTTCAAAGGATCTAGATTGTTTAGAATAGGATGGTCAGCAGCCCCAGTATATGCATAATCCCAATCACTATCTATTAAGTATGTAGCCTGGTACTTCCCGATGAGTTCCCTAATGATTTGCATCTGCTCATTGGAAAAAGATTGTACATATATGGTTTTGCCTTCTCTTGATATGAGAGAACCATTCCCACCTATCAGAAAATGGTTATGAAAATGCTTATTCACCACTGGGATCATGTCCCTTATTGGGCGAGCAGAAGCAAAAATAATTTCATGACCTTTTTCTTCAGTCGTTTTCAAAGCCTTCAGAATACGGCCTGAAAACGGCTGTCCTTTAAAACAAAATTGTCCCGTCTAAATCAAATACAAACTTCATGCTTCTACCTCCTGCAAATGGTTATTATACATATTATAGCCGAAATAATTCGATGTTTCTCTTTTTTTACAATAACTTGAATTATCTATAGTATACATGACCTATGCAGTCCAAGGTAAGCCTTGGTAAATATCCGGTTTGGGCGTAGCCCAAAGAAGCATCAAATCATGCTCCGGCCCAAATAATTCAATAAGCCTTGCAAATGGCTGCACTTGTGTGTCACAATCAATAGAGATTCGCTGAATACCCTTGTGGTTTTTCACGCAAACCTGACAACGAGTGTGGAAGAGGCCACGAACCATTTTGCCGTGGGTATAGCCTTCATCATCACTCGTTTTTTCTTTGTTCAGTTCAAAGAGC
>NZ_BALG01000157.1 GCF_000315235.1 Paenibacillus popilliae ATCC 14706
CAGATGAACTTCCAGAGCCTTACTCACCTGGAACTAGAGTTGTACGATTACGTCAACTGGTTTAACAAGCATCGAATTCATGGAACATTAGGGTTATAACTCCTGTCCACTATCGAAATCTAGCCCTTAAAAAAGTTGTTTGATTTACTGTTGACAATCCAAAACACACTCGAAAATATTTTTAGTTTTGGTAGTGGATTGGCTTTCATTAGCAATAAGTATTGCTCCCTAGTATAGCTGTTTCTGTCCAACTAAGTGTAGCCAATTCATGGGGGGGGGAATTTATGGGAACAATGATCGGAGTCGATCCTTCCATGCCTTGCTTTCTTTAGACCCCTTTTCTTTTAGCATCTCATTTTCCTTTATCGCCCTTCCTTTAAGCTCCTTTTCTTTAAGTTTCTCTTCATACTTACTCCATAATCCAGGATTTTCTTCCCATGGAGCCTGATTTAGTCTTTCTCCTTCTCTATAGAAAATGAAACGCCCTTTCAATCTTTCACGATTCCGGTAAACACAACGCAGCTCAGAAGCTGTGATTGACTGACCGCCTCTAGGTGTTTCAGGTGTGAGTTCCTCCTTGGTAACTACCTTTTCCATATCTAAATCGTCGAGAATAAAATGAATTTTTGTTCTCTGATTTGTAGCGGCGATTTCTATGCCGTGTTTACTCCCCCGCTTCCATAGCAATTTCGATTGTAAGGGGACAATATCAGAGCCTAGTATTAATTGATGATACACATCACT
Organism: Paenibacillus popilliae ATCC 14706; assembly: GCF_000315235.1. GTDB lineage: Bacteria > Bacillota > Bacilli > Paenibacillales > Paenibacillaceae > Paenibacillus_B > Paenibacillus_B popilliae. The sequence goes on from NZ_BALG01000157.1 coordinate 745, forward strand.
ATCATATTCTCGGGCTGTTTCTTCAAAAATAGCGGGGATATTAAATTTTTCATTGTTAAAGTAATCGTTCCATAAAGGATAATGCCCCCTAGAAGATTTGCTCAGTTCCTGTTCTAAATCCTTTGGAACCTTAAGTTTCTTTGCTAATTTTTTTAAGTCGTCTTCTGATTCCTTGCTAAAATACTTTTTCAATAAAGGTATTTGTCTATCACTAATTTCTAGCATTACAGCATTATTATATTGGTCGATAACTATAGCAGAAGTGCTTGCTTTAGTTAGGGAAAATTCTTTATTAATTTTTCTTATAAAGCGTGACCTTGGTTCACTAAGTCCATAAATTAAATCGCCGTTCTCGAAACTATAACCCACGTTGCTTATTGGTGCACTTTCATCCGCATCCATTTGACGAGTTCTTTCATTTCGTGTAGCTGCGCCCCCTGCGTTTTGAGCTTCGGGAATGATTTGCTCCAGTTCCGACTGCTCACTTGCAGTTCTTGTCCCCGGTTGCGACTGTTGTTCTCTCCCCTCCATCACTGCGATTTCTTCTTCTGTTAATGTTGGAATGTTGTCATCTAACTCTGACTGTTCTGTTGACGTGCTTATCCCTGGTTGTGGTTCCGTTTCACAGCATTCGATTGACCGCTTGGCTCTACCTCCGGGACCGCACGGTCTGCAAACTTGGATCTCCCTTTCTTCGACCGTACTTTCTTCTTTATCAATTTCCTCTCTAATTTGTTTCGCTGCTGTTTCTTCTGCCTCAACTGCACTTTCTTCTTTATAGATCTCCTTTCTTATTTGTTTCCCTGCTGCCTCTTCTGCCTCAACCGCACTGTCCTTTATCATTTCTAGCTTGGTGGTCGTTTTTGATAAAATGCCTATTTTTCGACTGATTGCTTTTACACCTAAGATCATTCCATCTTCCGGGCTGATAGGTACAAAACCTCCAATTGGATCAGTGGCTAGAAAAATAAACAGAACATATTTCATTGTATCTAAAATCTGTGCTTGCCACCCAGGACTGTCAAATAAGTTATGCTCCATCATTTCAACCGTAGGTAAAAATATGTGTCGGAAAGCTTGTCGTTGCCCGTTTATGTTCTCTTTTGCTTGCTTGACCTGGATGACATTCTCCGCTGCTGTCTCTAGATTACTCCAATATGCGGCACGCTCTTCCTCTGTCCCTGCTGCTTGATCCAAAGCGGCAAGCAGTTGCTCTTGGCCTACCCAATCCGATACCGTTATTCCTGAACCGATTTGCTCCATCAATTGCGCCAACGACACCATCGTTCGTAGCACTCCTTGCTTGTCCACTTGCTGTCGGATATGCGCATTCGTTTCCGCTTCCCCGGGACCGAACAAGCTGGCCTGCAAGCTATTCTCCACGGCTTGCACCACTTGCTTATTGTCTTCCCATATAGAATTTAATGATTGAATTGGATGCTGGATCAATTCTGATAAACTGTTTCCAAGCTCGGTGAAAAATTTTGCAAATGTAGGTTCCTTGGCTATTTTTCTGGCATGCTCCCCTTGCACCCCCTCAACAATCATTTTCATCTGTTTTCCCAGATCAACAGCCATACTTGCATAGTGGTTAGCTTGCTCCACGGTCGTGTATAGTCGTTGTTTGGCTTGGTTAGTTTCTGTTTTCTGCGCGGAAGGCAGCGTTGTTCCTTGTTCCGGATGAATGGCCAGCCACAGGCTATGATAAGAGAGCCTGTGCGGGTTTTTAAGGACTTGAATCAGTTGTTTCGTCTTCGCTTCGGCACGCCGCTGTGCAGCTTTATGCTCTTCTCCCTGTTCTGACCAGCTTGCGAACTGATCCACGAGTAAAACTTCTCCGTCAAGCCTTTGTTGTTCTACACGGCTACGATCACTATGCCCGACCCGATGATAAGCCTCTTGCTCCCGTTCTTCTGCTTTTTTTAATTGCTGCTGAATTTCTTTCATTTTTTTGGCATTTTGCTGCGTAATAATTGCTAATAATAGATCTTCGAATACGCTTAACTCCTCTACGGTTAACTCCTCTATTGGGAACCCTTGGAGAAACTGCAAAATAGGTTCAACATGTTCTTGGTTTATCGTCACTAGTTGGGTAACTATTTTATTCATTTGGGAATGTAAATTTCGTTGTTTCGCTTGGAATGGCTGAAGGAAAACCGTACTCCCGTCTTCTATGATTTCAGGTGGTACGTCACCCATTAGGGTCTCCAATTTATACATCATTCGTTCTATATTTCTATAATTCACCATCGCATGTAGGGAAAGTACCATTGTTTTTAGATGATCATTTGCTGGTGTACTTAATTCAGACGCAATCAACGTAATGCTTGATTCCAAGTCTTGTATCATGCTGTGTAATGCATCGGTGACGGGTTGTATTTTATGTTCATATATTTCTATTCGTTGTTGCTTCGCTTGGCCATCTGCTTGTGCTGCTTTTTTTTCAACTTGAAGCAGCTCTTGTTGCTTGTTTTGAAGGGTTTGCTGTTGGGCTTGATGTTGAGCTTGCTTCTGCTCTATTGCAGTCATTTGCTGATCATAGCGGGCTGCAATCTCGGCTATTCTTTTCTTGCTTGCATCCACTTGTTTTTGGCCTTCACGGATGGCTTGTATTTGTTGTTTGACCCGCCTATCCGATCCTCGACCTTTAGGATATCTCCCCTGCAGCATTTGCGATAATAGATTCACATCAGAAATTTTTCCTACTATATATCCATTATTATTTTCCATTGTTTCTTTCATAATTTGTTCACGAAGCTCTTTCGCCTCTTCTATTTCTTCAGCTAGCATCCTCTCTTCTTCTACTAATTTTTTTTGTTGTTCTTCTAGCTTCGTTTGCTTTTCTTGCTTTAATGCTTGCAATTGTTCTTCCCCTTTGCTCAATAGGGATACGAACTCTGCCGTAGGGGGTTGTCCTTCTGCATACAAAGGAGAAGGAACATAAATTTCTGTAACTATTAAATTGAAGCTTGTTAACACAATAAGACTGATTTTACGAAATTTTTTTAAAGACATCTTCCTATTCATAAATAGTTATACCTCCAAAATAATCTTCAAATGTTAATATTAATGATTGAAATTGATTTTACAACTCCTAAATTAATGCTTTCTTGTTTAAAAAAACTTTTTGTACGAAAGTGACTCCTCACACGAAGTAGTAGGATGTAGTTCTTTACACTGAAGTAGAAGGATTCTGTAACTGGCGCAAAAAGACACCCCCTATAAATTGTGTGTAGCCTCTCGGAATTCAATAATCCGCATTGGCTCTGGCCCTTCGGCCAGAGTCTTTTATTGTTTCACCCCCAAAGCAGGGATGCGAACGAATTTTCCTCTTGACATTTTTGAAAAAGACCCAAAATCAGCGAGAAGGCATTTTTGTTGCCTATCTCTTAAAGACTTGGGTGATTGCTGTGAAACTTGTTTCTCGTTCCCGTCAGGACTACTTGACCTTCGTAACTGATTAACTGCACAAGGAGTACAATACTCCCGGCGCCCTGTCGCTGCTTCAGCAGTTCTACAGCAACCTCGTCTTCTGGGTCACGCCCATCGACCTTTCCTCCACTGCCTTGGTTCACTCCACATACTCCCTAAAAACCAAAGGCCGCTCACCTCGCGACCCTGCCTACATGCTGCGCAGCACACTGCTCATGACCAAGCTCGGGATGAGCGTGGATGACTGGGTCCGTGCACTTCGCACCATACCCATCTATGCCATTCTCAGCGGTTTCGAGCCGGGCGCGATACGCCGGGCGTCGGCACCTTTTATGACTTCTTCCGGAGGCTCCAAAATTACGGACAAACTCGTCTCCCGTGCCCTGCGTGAAGCGAAAATCCACTACACGCCCAAAGAACACGATCTCTTGCAGCAACTGTTCCAAACGATGTTCGTCTTGCCTTCTGCGGCGAAAGGGTTGCTTGGCGATACTCACGGCTTCCGCGTCATCGGCGACAGCTCCCCGGTCGAGACCGGAGCTCGCTCCTTCGGTAAGTTCCTTTGCGACTGCCGCAAGTCAGGAATCTGGAAATGATCCTGCAAACGGCAATTTTCAGATCCTGATGCCAACTGGGGCTGGGACAGCTGCCGCGAGAAATATGACTACGGGCGCACGCTCTACATGTTCACGGCAGCCGATAGTGCTTCCAATCTGCCCGTATACCCGCGGTTGTTCCGCGCCAGCCAGCACGATGCCGTATCGTGGATTTGCGGTTACCGTGAACTTCTTCACCTGTGCCATTTCATCGGCGCTTCTGCTTCATTCACCCCTCATTTGGTCTCAGAATGCTTGTTTTATTCCGAGCCTCTATATTTTTTAACCAGTATATGGAGTATTAGGTTTATCCGGCATCCCCCAACTCTTGAAGCTCTACATTGTACCCTCGTTGTTTGATTTTGTGTACCCAGTAGTTGACGTCCTTTTCTTTTTTCGGTAAATCATCTTGACCGAGTTCTTCATAGGGCACACCCGTCCGCAGCATGATGAAGATGATGCGAAGCATCAGGTGAGCCAGTGCCATATTTGCTTTTTTCGACCCTCGCAGACCAATCGGTAATAAAAGGCGGATAGTCGCGTGTTTTTTGTTTTGGCAGCAGCCCAAGCAGCCTGACATCGCACGGACTTTAAGCCTTTATTCCCTCTACGGGTTCACGTACTTTTTTTACCGGCGCTTTCGGTATTCCGTGAACGACAAATAGACCCCACCTAGCAGTCAAAATGGGTCGGTGTATGATGAATGCAGATTCGTTCATGCGACAGGAATCCGGAATGTGCGATGACCATGGCATAACGGAGCGAATGCCTCAGACTCTTGCAAGTCAGCAAGTTGCGGCAACTGTTCCAATAGATACGTGAGATACCGGAACGGATGCAATAGTGCGCATAAAATCCCTTCTCTACAGTGACCGTCGCACCTCGGGGTGAACGGCTTCTCCTTGCTTGGTGCAAGGACGAAGATCCAAGGCACTAAAAAAGATAGGCAATCGATCTTTTGAATGCATTTTTAGCAAATCTTCAAAGGAGAGTAGACTGTCCCGGAGAATATACTTTGGAGAATATAGAAGGTGACTTCCTCCATTCTTAGGGTTTTTGGTTGGGTTACCGAAAAAACTTCGCCAAGTTGGGGTGAAGTCCCTTTTTTATGCTAGAAAATCCTTGCGTATCAGGGCCTTAGGTTAATGCAAAATGCTCAATATAGATAAATATTCTCCTGCGAGTAAGTTATCGTTCTTTTCAATTGTCAGTTGGGTGAGTGTAATGTCTATACTCATGACCTATGCAGTTCAATACACTAATTGGTAATCAGTCACCACTACAAAAGTGTCTACAATATTTCGATAAATATCTAAAAAACCACTTGACTTTTCAAAATAGACACTATAATTGCGAAGGATACCTTTTTTATAGGGTATATCTTCAGATTATGGGGTGGGTCACCAATGTCAGCGTTGCAAAAACCGAAGTTTAGAGAATTGAATCACGGCGAGTGTGCGGGAGCGCCCATTCTGAAGAGTCTCTGGGATCGATTTGACTTCTCCCTGTTACTCACTCAATCCGGCATTATGAAACGCAATGGAACGCCATCTTGGCTTATTTGCTTCCTCTATATTGTCGGTCTCGTTTCCAATTGCTCTTCCGTTGTCCAGATGGCGCAACTGGCCGACAAAGATGCATTGCTGAAAGTCATGTTTCAACCTTGGAAACTTGCACAGTACACTTTAAGCCGCTTTTTAACGAAAGGCTTTGCATGGACAACGTTTGGAAAAAAACGTGTCGAGCGCTTGCAGC
>NZ_BALG01000156.1 GCF_000315235.1 Paenibacillus popilliae ATCC 14706
TTAGTGCACCTTGCACCACGCGATCTCGAATGCCCGGAATCTGCAATGTTCGCATTTTGCCGTTCGCTTTCGGAATCTCTACTTTACGATTCGCTTGTGGGCGATACGTTCCTGCTAGGAGTTCGGCTTGTATATTTTCCAGAAATGGGGTGACTCCTTCGCGCTCTACATCTGCAAAGCTTTTTCCGTCAATGCCCGGGGCACCTCCGTTTTTCTTCGCAAGCTGATACGCCTCTTGAAGGGTTGTCATCTTGGTGATGTGAGTGAATAGTCCCCAGAAACGATGTGTAGGTTCAGCCTTCGCCTTTTGATATATCCGTCGCCTTAGCTCCTGCAAACTGACGGGTGTTTTTGTCATGGCACCCTTGCCTCCTTTCGGTCATACGGATTTGCTTACGGGTCCGGGCCCTTCCCTCCCCACGCGTTTTGCTGCACGCGGATCATCAGTACTACGGCCCGATCCGCCACCCTGGTACCTGCTTTCCCACTTCCCGATCGCGGTTATAGGG
>NZ_BALG01000155.1 GCF_000315235.1 Paenibacillus popilliae ATCC 14706
GTTTGATGATTTTACTTTCGCATTCAGTTTTCAGGGTGCAACATCTATAAGGCAGACAAGAGCTGCCGAGCTAGAGATGCATCGGCACTTGGCGGTGCCGGCCTGAATAGGTTGGATAGAACCAACACCTGTTTGGTGGCGATGGCGGAGGGGTTCCACGCGTACCCATCCCGAACACGACCGTTAAGCCCTCCAGCGCCGATGGTACTTGGACCGCAGGGT
>NZ_BALG01000154.1 GCF_000315235.1 Paenibacillus popilliae ATCC 14706
TTATGCGGGCCTAGCGTCAATACAGGCACATGTCACAACTGGATCGACTATACACGTGAGGGGCGGCGGTGGGCCGAACAATACCGGGAACGGCTATACGAAGCCAACAACGCGTGACGTCCGCGTGACGTCCACGGGAAAGGGGAGGGTGTCACTGGCATGGATAGAAAGTCATCAGGAATTAGCCCGGCATCCTAAAACAAAACGATTTACAAGGTTGCTTGGTACATCCTTACCAACGGCGATAGGGCACCTGCATCTTTTTTGGTGGTGGGCTATGGATTACGCCCAAGATGGAGACTTATCTCGTTATGAATCTGCTGATATTGCAGATGCTTGCGAGTGGGATGGGGCGTCTGAAAAACTGCTAGAAGCCTTGATACATGCGGGTTTTGTTAACGAAGATCTGAGCATACACAACTGGTTTGAATACGTGGGGCGTCTCCTAGAAAAGAAAGAACAGAACAAGGAGAGGAAACGTAAGTCACGCGCCAAAAAGAAGGAAGTCACAAGTATGGATAATGACGGTCACGCGGATGTCACAGGTACGTCACTAGAACAAAGCAGTGACGACCGCGAGAGTCACAGGGCTACCAAACCTAACCTAACCAAACCTAACCATAGTAGTAGTAATAGTGAAATCGGCGGCGAAAACGATGAGAATTTTTCAAAAGCATATCGAGTGATCGAAAGCAACTTTGGCCTTGTCATTAATCCAATTCAAATAAGCGAGCTTGAAAGGCATCTTGCTTCAGGGATGGAACCGGAATTAATTGAGCACGCCGTTTCCTTAACTCGAAAGAGAGGCAAGGATATCAGTTACTTCTGGGGCATTCTTGAGCGATGTGAACAGAAAGGGATTAGGACAGCTCTAGCATTTGAAGAGGAGCAGGCACGTTGGAAGGAGGAACAGCATGCAGAAAGCAGCAAGGGCTCTAAACGTGGAAGAGATCCGACGCCGAGCGGCGAAAGCGAGTTCGCGTTTCTCGACAAGCCGGGTAGAAGTTAACTACGAATGCCCCGGGTGTAAAGATGAACGCGGCTATTTCAAGAAGATACCCCAAAAATATGGCGATATAGAATACTTCGTTGACACGTGGGTTGATTGTGAATGCGAGAAGAGACGGATCATTGAGCGGCTTTTTAAAGCGTCAGCCATAACGGAGGAGTTCCGCAAGAAGTCTTTTGACAACTTTGACTTGGCCCGTGTACCGGATATTGTCCGCGAAGCATACGCCGTCACAGCCGAATATGTTCGGGACTTTGAAACCATCAAAGAGCGGCGCCAGAACAGCATCGCCTTACTTGGGCGTCCAGGGTGCGGCAAGACTCATCTGTTAATGGCCGGAGCGAATGAGTTGCTGCGGCGCGGCGTAGGGGTTGTATATTTCCCTTGGGTCGAGACATTCAACGAACTAAAAAGCGACTTGGGGGCGCTGAACGAACGGATATGGCGGTTGCGGCGGGCAGATGTGTTATTCATGGATGACGTGTTCAAAGGACGGACGGAGCCTACAGCATTCCAGTTGGAACAGCTTTTTGCAATCGTAAATCATCGGTATTTGGAAAACCTGCCTCTCATGATTAGCTCTGAACGGAGCTTTGCGCAGATGTGCAGCATTGATGAGGCGGTCGGTAGCCGACTGCGCGAAATGGCCCGTGGGCATACGGTGACGCTCGCAGGTGGCATGGAGCTTAATTATCGCTTGAGGGAGGATTGAACATGTGTAAAGAGTGCGGCGGAAGCAAAGTAGTTATCAAATGCACGGGGGTGATGACGCAGTTCGGGCCCTGTCCCAACTGCAACAAATGGGGCAGCGCGTAGACTAGCTCAGATGCTGGATGATGGGAGGGCGCAATGAATTGGACAAGCGCAACAACCCCTGAGTTATGCGCCGCTATTTTGGACATGGCGGCGGCGGATGAAGAATTTGAGGCAGCCGGGGCGGAGTTGTTCCGGCGGATTGGAGGGGAGCATGAATTGCAAAGTACCGAACTGTAAGCATGCTGCAACTACGACATGGGCAACAGTCCCAGTATGTGAAATGCACTACGATGTAATTGATTACGAGCACGAACAATACTACAAGGCCTATCAAGACGAGCGAGTTGTCTACAACCGGATAAAGCATTTAGTACCGTTTGAAGATATGCGGCAATGAAATATAGCATCATTTACGCAGATCCCCCTTGGAAATATAAAGACACTGCCAAGGCTGGCAACCGTGGGGCTGCGTGTAAGTATCCGGTCATGACACTTGATGACATAGCAGTGTTGCCGGTTAAAGCCTTGGCCGCTGATGATTGCCTACTTGCCATGTGGTGGGTACCTCCAATGCCGCGAGAAGCCCTGTATGTCATGGATGCATGGGGATTTGAGTTGATAACCATGAAAGGTTTTACATGGCATAAAGAGACGGTGCGAGGCAAGTCACATTTCGGCATGGGCCACTGGACGAGAGGCAATACAGAGGATTGCTTTTTTGCGAGGCGTGGTCGGCCGAAGGTCATCAGCCATAGTGTGAGGCAGTATATATCATCGCCTCTACGAGATCATAGCCAGAAGCCGGACGAGGCCCGAGATCGATTGGTTGAGATGATGGGAGACGTACCACGGATTGAACTATTTGCACGGCAGCGATTTCCTGGGTGGGCAGCCTGGGGGGATGAAGTACAAAGTGATATCCAGTTACCACTTGTCAAAATCGACTAATATTATTCCGGAATTATTCCAAATGGTGTGACGTAATCAGTAACTGGTTATCAAGCAGCAAGGAGGGGAGACTTTGAGCAGCATCCCACGGATTTTGCATTACCCAGGTAGCAAGTGGTCCATGACGGACTGGATCATAAATAACATGCC
>NZ_BALG01000153.1 GCF_000315235.1 Paenibacillus popilliae ATCC 14706
TTGTTCTTTGCTGGCATTTTGGCTTTGACCGACTCATCCATGCTGTAAACAACCTTTCGCAGCTTCCGCGCACGGTCTTGCAGGATTTCTTGCGGTGACTTCTGGTTGTAGCGAGCTTTCGTATGCGTGGCATCTACGATGATAGAGGCACTCTTTAAGATACCCTGCTCGATCGCGAGGGCTACTGTCTGCCCGATGAGCATGTCGAGGAGGTTCATATCTTTTAATCGTAGTTTGCGGAATTTTGTTAGAGAACTTGGGTCGATTACCGAGTCCTCTGGTGCCATGCCAAGAAAGAATTTGAACGACAGGTCATACTTAGAGCGTTCAACAATGTCTACGTCAGAGAGTTCAAATATAGCTTTCAGTAGTAGATATTTAAACATGCGAAT
>NZ_BALG01000152.1 GCF_000315235.1 Paenibacillus popilliae ATCC 14706
GACAACAACAAACCTTGGTTCTGAGTCCTTATGCGGCACTGTATGACATCGTTGTACCGAAGGACAATATGCTCCGACAAATCAATGAACTGGTGGACTTCACCTTCATATACGAGGAACTGGAAGAAAAGTATTGTTTGGATAATGGACGTAACGCCATTGACCCGATTCGCATGTTTAAATATCTACTACTGAAAGCTATATTTGAACTCTCTGACGTAGACATTGTTGAACGCTCTAAGTATGACCTGTCGTTCAAAT
>NZ_BALG01000151.1 GCF_000315235.1 Paenibacillus popilliae ATCC 14706
GAGTGGATGCAGCAGCAAAAAGCAGCGGTAAAAGCCGGGCCTCCTTCATCCAAGAGGCGATCGACGAAAAAATCGAACGCGAAGGGCTGGAAAGCCCGTCTGAAAATGAAGAGCAAGACGGGGAGTCGCAGGGGTAAGGATTCTGTGGCTCCTTTTTGCTTCAATTTGAGAGGCTGGAAACAAGTGTAAGGAAAATTTTTCTATACTTACGGGGGAATAAGTGCTATTCTTTATTCAAGAAGTGGTAAAAAAAGGGGGTATAGGGAGGATGGGACCCACTGTATCTGATGTTGCCGACTACTTCTTGGATAAATTCAAACGTGAAGGTTGCACAGTCACACACTTAAAGTTACAAAAGATGTGTTATTATGCCCAGGCCTATTATTTGGCAGAATACGGCGAAGAAATGTTTTCATCAACATTTGAGGCCTGGAAACATGGCCCTGTGAGTCGCGCGCTCTACTCTAGGTTTCGGAAAGCCAGACATCGGCCGCTGCCCTTTCCATCATCCGTGAATATGAATGTATTTACCAGTTGCATGCTGGGGGTGATGGATGTAGTATGGAATAAATTTTGGGATAAAGACCCAAACTGGTTAAAGAAGCAAACACATATGGAAATACCTTGGAGGCAAGCTCGCGGAACCACACCTTACGGGGAAAGTTGCTCAGAGATTATCGACACAAATGTAATGCAAGACTATTATAAGGGACTGATTGGCATGAAGGAAAGAAAGCCGTTAAAGCCCTTGTTTAAACTCAGCCAGATAAAACAAGCAGCCAAAAGGATCGATTTATCATCACGAGGTACTGATGAAGAATATTTCGATGAAATTCAGGCAGAACTAGAAGAATTTAGAGTTCTACGAGAAAGGGCAGCTGGTGCATGGGAGAGAGAAAACGAGTGAAATACCCGTTCGATGATCGGGTATTTCAGTACGGGGAAATATATAAAGCCAAGGATGATTACATTGTTTTCCCAGAGGAAAAGTATGTAACTAGGACCAAACATGAATCGCGTTTGGTTTGTGTAATCCATCACTGTGAGGCGAATTCAGACCCGCGAGCTTGGGTTATAAACGTAGCTCCATTATCGAGTCGCATTGAAATGAAGAGGGATAATGACTTGGAGATTACACCGCAAAAAGGTAATTACATAAATCGCCGCTCACTAATTAGGTTAGGTTGTGCCCAACCACTTTTAAAAATAGACTTGGAAGGTCCGGTGGGGGTATTAACTGAATCTCAATTACTCCAATTATCAGCACTTCAAATTATACTAACAGGAACTGAACTAGATTAAGCCCAAGCTCCGGAGCCAAGGTAACCTTTGCTCATGTCGCATACATAAGTTAAACCACGAAGAGCCTCAGGAGTAGTCCTGGGGCTCTTATCATTTTTAGACGGGTTAGGTTGCAAAAAAACATGTATTTTGGTAAGACGGTTGCAGCAAGGATTTGTCAAGGGGAGATGATAAAAATGCAATCAGCGATTTTACATACAGACGAAAAAAGAGCCGTAGGATGCGCCCCCAACCCCCTTGACAATCATCTATACAACCATTCTGCTGAGTCTCAGGAGTAGTCCTGGGGCTCGATTTATGTACAGATAAAAATTAATAATTTGTGCTATGCAAAACCCGCGGAGACACGCGCCTGAGGGGTTTTTATGTCTGTAGACTTGGAAATAAATTGATATCCCAAGCATTAACATGAAATAAATTACATATATTATATTTTAAATTTGTATTGATCAACTATCCACAATATAGTAAATTAGTCTTAGGTAAAATTAGGTAATAAGTCATAGGGGGATGCTCATGAAAGAAATGATGAATAAGTTTTACCAAATGCACTCTATCAATAAGCTAAATTTCAAAGACATTAGGGAAAACTGTCGATTAACTATTGATGAGGTTGCAGCAGCTACCGGTTTACATAGACGCACCATTGAAAAGGTCGAAGAAGACTGTACCGATATCTATATGGATGTAATTTTGAAACTCTGTAGTTGTTATCGCATTTCACCAGATCACATTAAATTGGAAATTCAATAAGGGCTTCTTTATTCAATACTGTTTTCATATATATTGTGTTTTATATTCCCGAAGCTCCAATGGCTGAAGCGGGTCGGCATGCCATAAGCGCCGAATGTATAGATGATGTCGGCCGGGCAGATTTCGTAGCGCATCGGAAAGAAGTCCAGACCGAAGCCGGCCGCGATCTCGGTAATCTTGTCGATGGCATCGTTCAGAGCCTGGATGTCGTCAGATGTCATGAGCGCACCCCTTCCGGCTGTTTTTTGAAAAAGTGCTTGAGCGCGCGGTACACCTCGGTCTTTTCCTTGATGACATAGTGCATGAAGTGGGGGTTCTGAATATGGCGGTACGCGGACATGAGCGTACTGCTGCGATTATATTGGTTCACTTCGCCGTAGCCGAACAGGTTGGCGCGCTTCAGCAGCTCACCGATCAGCTTCACGCAGCGCTCGTTGTCGCTAGTCAAGTTATCGCCGTCCGAGTAATGGAACGGATAAATATTGTAGGAAGAAGGCGGGAACCGGCTGTCGATAATGTCCAGCGCCTTCATATAGGCCGACGAGCAGATCGTACCTCCGCTCTCGCCACGCGTGAAAAATTCGTCCTCGCTCACTTCCTTCGCCTCGGTATGATGGGCGATGAAGACCATGTCGACCAACTCATATTGGCGGCGCAGGAAACGCGTCATCCAGAAGAAGAAGCTGCGTGCGCAATATTTCTCGAATGAGCCCATCGAGCCGGACGTATCCATCATGGCGATAATGACCGCATTGGAATGCGGCTTCACGATCTCGTCCCATGTCTTGAAGCGCAGATCATCCGGACTGATTCGGTGAATGCCCGGATTGCCGGCAAGCGCATTGCGGCGCAGATTTTCGAGAATGGTCCGCTTCTTGTCGATGTTGGACATAATGCCCTTTTTACGAATATCGTTGAACCGAATGTCGGTCGTCTCCAGTTGATCTCGGTCCTTCTGCTTCAAATAGGGTAGTTCCAGCTCATCGAACAGCATATTTTCGAGATCCGCGATGCTGACCTCGGCTTCGATGACATCCGTCCCGGCCATATCGCCGGCCTGCTGCCCTTTGCCTGCGCCTTGGGAGCCGTCGGTGCCTAGGATGTCTCCGACTTGGCTGTCGCCGCCCCCTTGGCCGACATGCTTTTTCTTCTTGAAATTGTACACGAAGCGGAATTCATCCAGGCTCCGGATCGGAACTGTAATGATTTGCTTGCCGTCGGACATGATGATGCTTTCCTCGGTGATGAGGTCGGGGAGATTCTGCTTAATCGCTTCGTTAACCTTCTGCTGGTGGCGCGCTTGATCCTGATATCCTTTGCGATGGAGCGACCAGTCCTCGCGGGACACGATAAAAAACGGGTTGGTCATAGATGGCCCTCCTTACTAACCAAGTGGAATGCCCTGAATAAGCAGATAAATCGCTTTGTACTCACTTTATTCAGGAGGGCCGAGATTGATGAGGGAGGATGACGATGATAATTTGTCTGCGGCGGATGTGCGCCGGGGAAGCCACTTGAGCTGGTCTGCTTATTCTATCCCGTGCTGTTGGCTCCAGCGCGGCATTCCCGAATTGGGCTGCGCGTCAGGTGTGCTTCATCTCTCCTTGTCATAGCCGGTCAACAGGGCCGTCACCATGAAGTCGACGAGGCAGAACGGTTGGTCGGAGACGGTATCCTTCGATTTCATTGTGGAAAAAGGCGGCGGATTCAGATAAGATAGAATCGTAAAATAGTATTGATCACCAATCGATCCATGAAGGAGCTGGCGACATGTTGCGACGCTACGCAATGATAGGAAGCCTGCAAATGTTGTTATCCGTTGCGCTGGGGGCGTTTGGTGCGCATATTATGCAGCCAAGACTGACGCCGGAGCGGATGGCGACCTACGAGACGGCGGTTCAATATCATATGGCGCATGCGCTTGGATTGATTCTGATTGCAATCCTGGCGGATAAGCTGGCGGACCAGAAGAAGGTGCAGTGGTCGGCTCGCCTTCTGTTTTCGGGGATGATCATCTTCTCGGGAAGCTTGTATTTACTATGCTTCACCGGATTCTCCATGTTGGGTGCAATTACGCCGATTGGAGGCGTGGCCTTTCTTATCGGCTGGCTCATGCTGGCCTTGGCAGCGCGAAGATAGCACTAAGCACACGGGGTGAGACTAGGGGCCGGAAGGAAGAGTACAAGGTGAATAATCAGATAGAAGAACCAAGGGTGAAACCGCGAAGAATGTCGGTGTTCGTCGTTACATCGTTATTGGCGGCCCTTACGTGCATCGGAGGCGCGGTCGTCTTTTTTCTGTCGGAGGGCGTTCTCCGAATCGGTATCGGGCTCTTGTGGGGAACCGCCGTGGCGTATATCACGCTATCCGAATGGCGGGCGAAGCCGCTTCGGCGGGAGGCAACTCGCCAGACTCGGTGTATACTTGACAACAGAGCACCGGCCGGTTCGGAGTGGGCATATTGGGTTAATTATGTGCCTGTTCCGATTTTTTTGATAGAGAGGGATGGCGTGGTTAAGGGAGTGAATCATTCGTTCCGTGGCGTAACGGGATACGAAGAAGAGATGCCGGCGTTGTCCGTGGTGATGGATGAGTACTCCAAGCGGAAATTGATGGACGCAATGGCAGATCTCGAACCGGGCGGCGAGAAGGAGCTTGCGCTTGCCGGGTTGCATAAGGAGGGCTTCCGTCAGGATTGGATTGCCCGTGTTGTCCGTTTGGCCGATGGGGTCTGCCCCCAAGCGGACCGGCCGATCTATTCGGTCTGTCTGCAGGATCCGAGTCCGGACCGCCAAATGGTGGAGCGGATCCGGTACATGTCCTATTATGATGATATGACCGGACTGCCGAACCGGCGCATGTTCATGCAGCGGTTGGAGGAAGCCATCGGGATGGCCGTCAATGAATGCTTCTCGATAGCCGTCCTGTACATGGACCTGGACCGGTTCAAACGGATTAATGATACGTTCGGCACGGATTTCGGCGATATGCTGCTGATGCAGATTGCCGATCGTCTGCTGCGGACGATGACAGACAATGACGCGTTTGCCCGTATGGAAGGCGACCAATTCGCCGGGTTTTTTACGTTCGTGGAATCAGAAGCCGAGGTGCATAAGCGGATCGTTCAATGGTTAGCCGTCTTGGAAGAGCCGTTCTGCTTGAACGATGTCCCGGTTCATGTGACGATGAGTATCGGCATAGCGATGATCGAGAACCCGGGATTGACGGACGGGGCTCAGGCGATGAAGCAGGCGGATCTGGCGTTGTCACGCGTCAAGGAGCAGGGGAAGAATGGCTTCCTGTTCTATGTTCCGGAGATGAATGCTCGGCCGCTGGAACGGCTGACTATGGAAAATGAAATGCGGCGGGGGTTGAAGGAAGAGGAATTCGAGCTGTATTATCAGCCGCAGTTCGATATGAATACGGAGCGCATCGTCGGCATGGAGGCGTTGGTCCGCTGGAACCATCCCGTGCGCGGATTGATCTCGCCGGGGGAATTTATTCCGCTTGCGGAGGAGAGCGGCTTGATTGTCGCCCTTGGCACATGGGTGCTCGAAGCGGCCTGTCGGCAAAATAAAGAGTGGCAGCAGAAGGGCTTTCCGCCGATACCGGTATCGGTTAACCTGTCCGTCCGTCAGTTCGAAATGGACAACCTGTCGGAGACGGTGCAGGAGGTATTGGCCAAAATCGGCTTGGATGCGAGCTACCTCGATCTGGAGATTACGGAGAGCATGACAATAGATGTGCCCAGAGCGTCTCCTGTGCTGCAGCAATTGGAGAATATGGGGGTAGCCATCAGCATTGACGATTTCGGTACCGGCTACAGTTCGCTCCATTATCTCAAAAATTTCCCGATCCACCGCCTGAAGATCGATCAATCCTTCGTCCGCGATCTGCAGCAGGATCCGAATGATGCGGCGATTGTGTCAGCGATTATCGCCATGGGGCATAACATGAATATGCGGGTCATTGCCGAAGGGGTGGAGACGGAGGAGCAGTTCCGCTTCCTGCAGAAGCATAACTGCGATGAGATTCAGGGGTTCTATTTCAGCCCGCCGCTGTCCTGCCAGCGGTTCGAGCAGTTGTTCCGTGAACAGTGCGAGACACGCATATAATAGGCTTGCGATACAACAGCCGCCATGCGAAGTCGTTGGGACTTGCGTGGCGGCTGTTCTCGTAACTGCATTAATTATGCATCCATCGATTCGATTTCGAACAGTTGATAGGCGTAGACACTTTTTTCATCGACATGGTACACATTTAGCAACTGATCGACGGGGTCAAAATTCAGAATCCGGCATGGAATGCTCAACTTTTTTCCTTTTCCTTTGTTGACGGTGAGCCGGACGAGGGAATTTTGCTCAATGTAGCGCTTGATCTGAAGCTCTGTCAAAATCAGTCCTTTTTGCGTGGCGGAAGGAGCTTGTCCGGCCTTCTCCTGATGGTCGCCGCTTGCCGCAATGTGAAGTTCTTGTTCTGAAAACTCGGGATTCGTCTTTTTGGAATTCGGGACCGGCATCGGATGGAATTCTGGTACAATCGGGTGCACGGCCGCCGTTCCGGCCTTCTTCTCCCCCGCGGTATCCGACAAGTCAGGGCTCTGGTTCCTTCCTGGAGTCGCGATTGGCTTGCCAAATGGAGTCGCATCCATGTTGTTCTGCTGCATGGCTTCCATCAGATTCAACAAGGAGCCCATTTCCAGACCGGACTGGATCCGGAGATCGAGCACGTCGGGTGAAGCATGAAGCAGGTGAAGCAGCTTCTCCAACACTGCCGCATTGGATTCGCCTTTGACCAAGATGTCCACATTAAATTTGTACACGGTAGATGTTGATGTTATAGGATATAGCATGTTGATTCCTCCAACCTGGACAATTAGCCTAGATGAACTCATTATAATACGGGACAATAATCATAGTATAGTCTATAAGTCCTGTTATTGACAAAAATATTTTCATTTCCTGTGAATACCTTCCATAGCGGGGACGCAAAATGGTATCATCTTTCGTGGAAGGGGTATTTAGAAGCGGTGAATCTTCTCGCAGCGCTTCCTCGCAATGATTATCTGGTGAATCGGTAAAAGGCGCTCCGGAACGTGCGCATAAACCTTTGGAACGTGCATACGGGAGCGCTTGCTTAATAATAATACGTAGGGGGAGTCGCATTATCGGTTCGCTCTGCAAAGCCGGATCCCCGAAACAATTTTACATTGCCATCGCCGATTTACTCGCAATGAAGAGGCCAATCGGGCGGGAACAGCCCTTCGATCCCGTGAGCCAGAGCCACGGCATTCTCTAGGCCCAAAAGACGGCAAGCTGTGTGATAAGTCATCGTATACAGGCACCTCCCGGTAATAAAATGACCATGAACAATCTTTCATATATGAAGTTGTGTAAAAAACGCACACTCCAAAACTGTTGCGATTAAGTATATGGCAGGTAGTGGATAGGGGATACAAAGCCCGGTACGGTATAAAAAGATGTAAAATTTCCGTTAAGGGATTGAAATTAATTTATTACTATATTAGAATAATTACAGAAAACAAATGAAATTTCGGGAGGCGTTTTACTTATGTCGAACCAAAAATTGCAACAGATGTTGAACCAGCAAGTAGCCAACTTGAATCTGATGTATATTAAGCTTCACAACTACCATTGGTTTGTCAAAGGCGATTTGTTCTTCACACTTCATGAGAAGTTCGAAGAATTCTATAATGAGATCACCGGGAAAATGGATGAAGTGGCGGAAAGATTGCTTACGATCGGCGGCAAGCCTTACGCTACGCTGAAGGAGTATGCGGCAAACGCGACGCTGCCGGAAGCTCACGGCAACGAAAAGGCCGAAGAGATGGTCAAGCAATTGATCGATGATTTCAATCAATTGATTACCGAATTCGGAGAAGCATTGAAGGAAGCCGACCACATCGGAGACAACGTAACTAATGATATGCTGATCGGCATGCAGGGCGATCTAGAGAAGCATATCTGGATGTTGAACTCCTATCTTGGAAATGCCTCCAAAGCCGTCCATCAGATGGCGTAAGCCGGGAGCGCCATACGGGCATCTGTCAGCGTGAGAGAAAGAATAGCTTGAGGGTAAGCATCCTTTGCCATTTGGTGAGGGATGCTTCTTCATGTTGAATGATGCTCATGTGAGATTATGGGACGGAGAAGGATGCAGGGTCTGAATGAACGGAAGGGAAACGGGATTAGCTATTTTAGCTTTAGCTACTTCGTCATGCAGGCAGGCGGCAGCTTGTTATTGGCAAGGTTGATTTATATATCGCGATGTACTAAAATTATATATTGAGAATCATTGATAATCACTTTATAATGATTACTATATGAGAAAAGATCTTGCAGAATATTAATCTTAAATTTAAGTATACATCTTTTTAACAAATCCATCAATCTGGAGGTTTCGACACATGGCAACTGAATTCGTCATTAATGGTTTGAAGGCGACCATTGAAGGTAAAGAGATTCTGAAAGGCATCAGCCTTTCGATGAATGGCGGGGAAGTGCACGCTATCATGGGGCCGAACGGAACAGGAAAGAGTACGTTGGCATCCGCTCTGATGGGCCACCCTAATTATGAAGTAACCGAAGGCAGCGCAACACTTGACGGCGAAGAATTGCTTGAAATGGATGTCGATGAGCGCGCACGTGCGGGGCTGTTCCTTGCGATGCAATATCCAAGCGAGATTGCCGGCGTCACGAATTCCGATTTCCTTCGCAGCGCCATCAACGCGCGACGCGGGGAAGGCAACGAGATCTCCCTCATCAAGTTCATCCGCCAGATGGAATCGAAGATGAAGGAATTGGAGATGAATGAAGAGTTCGCTCACCGTTATTTGAATGAAGGCTTCTCCGGCGGGGAGAAGAAGCGGAATGAGATTCTTCAAATGATGTTGCTTGAACCGAAGATCGTCGTCCTTGACGAGATCGACTCCGGTCTGGATATCGACGCGCTGAAAATCGTGGCGAACGGCGTTAATGCCATGCGCAACGAAGAACGCGGCTTCTTGATTATTACTCACTATCAACGGTTGCTGAACTACATCAAGCCTGACTTCGTTCACGTTATGATGCAGGGCCGCATTGTCAAATCCGGTGGATCTCAACTGGCTGAGCGGCTTGAAGCAGAAGGCTACGACTGGATTAAGGAAGAGCTTGGCATCGCCGATGAAACGGTTGGACAAGACGCCTAACGACATTCAGCAATTCGATTGACAGGAGGAGCGATGGAACCGATGAGCACGCAAATAACTTTACCAGTGAACCGGGATGCAGTAGCCAACCTTTCCGCCCGCAATAACGAACCGGCATGGTTGGCCGAGTTCCGGCTGCAGGCCTTGGACAACGCGGCAACACTAGATAACCCGATATTTGAAAAAACGAAAATCGACCGCTGGGAACTGGACGCATACGGCCAGTATGCGGAAGGCGCGTCGGCTTGCAGCTTTGCAGCCCTCCCGGAAGGCGCTCGCGCCGTATTCGGCGAAGGAGCACAACCGGAAAATGTGCTGGTGCAGCATAATTCCGCAGTCGTGTATAGCAAGCTGAATGCCGATTTGGCTGCCAAAGGCGTCATTTTCACGGATCTGCATACGGCGGCCCGCGAGCATGAAGAACTGGTGAAGCCGTATCTGATGCAAGCCGTCAAGGCCGACGAGCACCGGATTGCGGCGCTTCATGCGGCGCTCTGGAACGGCGGCGTATTCCTGTACGTGCCCCGACATGTAGAAGTAGACGTACCTGTGCAAGCTTTGTTCTATACCGATAACTCCAAGGCTACGTTCGCACCGCACGTCTTGATTGTAGCGGATGCGAACAGCCGGATAAACTATGTTGATAATTACGTGTCCGGCCCGTTAAGCGAGCCGGTCATGCACAACGGCGTGGTTGAAGTATTCGTCAAGCCAGGAGCGAAGGTGACCTACGCTTCGATTCACCATCTCGGCGAAGAGACGACCGATGTTTCGTTCCGTCGTGCCATCGTAGAGAGTGACGGCCGCATCGAATGGGTCGTCGGCGAGATGAACAACGGTAATGGAGCTTCCGACACCTACTCGATTCTGAAGGGCAACGGCTCCACCTCCGACGCGAAAGTGATCTGTGTCGGGAACGGAGAGCAGAAGCTGAATATTACGACGAAGGCCGTCCATATCGGCCTCGGTTCCGAGAGCGATATGATTACCCGCGCCGTTATGCGTGAATCCGCCTCTTCCATCATCAACGGAATTACGAAGATCGAGAAGGGCGCTTCCAAAGCGAACGGACAGCAGACCGAACGCGTGCTTATGCTGAGCCCGAAAGCCCGCGGCGACGCCAACCCGATTCTTCTCATTGATGAGGATGACGTCAAGGCAGGACACGCCGCGTCCGCCGGGCAAGTGAATCCGGAGCAAGTCTATTACTTGATGTCCCGCGGCGTATCCAGGGAAGAAGCGGAGAACCTGATTATTCGCGGGTTCCTGGCACCGGTCGTGGCTGAATTGCCGAACGAGCATCTGCAGGAGCTGCTGCGCCATTACATCGAAAGGAAGTTAGGACAATGATAGGGCGCGAGCTTCGTAAGCAGTTTCCGATACTGAATCAGGAGATGAACGGTCACCCTCTCATTTATTTGGACAATGCGGCTACTTCGCAGAAGCCGGCAGCGGTTATCCGTGCTATTCAGGATTATTACGAACGGGACAATGCGAACGTCCACCGCGGCGTGCATACGCTCGGTTCCCGGGCAACGGATGCTTATGAAGGAGCGCGCGAGACAGTAGCCCGGTTCATTCATGCCCGGCATGCGGAAGAGATTGTATTCACCCGCGGCACGACGACGGCGTTGAATCTGGTTGCCTCTTCGTACGCCCGCTCCGTGTGCAAGGAAGGTGACGAGATCGTCCTGACGCCGATGGAGCACCACAGCAATCTCATTCCGTGGCAGCAGGTTGCGAAGGCAACCGGCGCTACGTTGAAATATATTCCTCTGCAAGAGGATGGAACGATTGACCTGGCGGACGTGGAACAGACCGTGACGGATCGGACGAGGATCGTCACGGTCACGTATGCCTCGAACGTACTGGGCGTTATCAATCCGGTGAAGGCCATCGCGGCCATCGCGCATCGTCACGGCGCCAAGATGGTGGTTGACGGGGCGCAGAGCACACCGCATATGCGGATTGACGTGCAGGATTTGGACTGCGATTTCTACACGCTGTCTGGGCATAAAATGTGCGGTCCGACAGGGATTGGAGCATTGTACGGCAAGAAAGAGCTGCTGAACAAGATGGAGCCTGTCGAGTTCGGCGGTGAAATGATTGACCATGTTGACTTATATGAGTCGACATGGAAAGACATCCCGTGGCGCTTCGAAGGCGGCACGCCGCTTATTGCCGGAGCCGTCGGCCTGGCCGCGGCGATTAAGTTCCTCGAAGAGGTCGGCGTCGATGCGATTGCCGCTCATGAACATGAGCTGGCGCAATATGCAGTTGAACAGCTCTCCGCGATTGAAGGGATTACGATTTACGGTCCGAAGGAGAACCGGATCGGTCTCGTTACCTTTAATCTGGATGATGTTCACCCGCATGATGTGGCTACCGTTCTCGATGCGAAGGGAATAGCCATTCGGGCCGGTCACCATTGCTGCCAGCCGCTGATGCGCTGGTTGAAGGCCAGTGCGACGGCGCGGGCAAGCTTCTATCTGTATAATACGGAGGAAGATATCGACCGTTTGGCAGAAGCCTTGCGGGCAACAAAGGAGTATTTCAGCGATGCAATTGGATGATTTGTACCGGCGCGTCATCATGGATCATTACAAAAAGCCGCGCAACCGTGGTACGTTCGATTCCGAAGCGGTAACGATCGAATTGAACAATCCGACCTGTGGCGACCGCATTTCCTTACAGCTCATGGTGGAGGATAATCATGTCGTCGATGCCCGCTTTACCGGAGAGGGCTGCTCGATTAGTATGTCGAGCGCCTCGATGATGACCGACGCGGTCAAGGGCAGAATGGTGGAAGAAGCGATTGAGATGGCTGAACGATTCTCCTCCATGGTGAAAGGCGAGAACGTGACATTCGACGAGTATGAAGATCTTGAAGCACTGTCTGGCGTATGCAAATTCCCGGCGCGGATCAAATGTGCGACGCTCGCCTGGAACGCGCTGCGCAAAGGGATTGAAGAGCCGACGAAATAACGGCGAGAATGTACGTAGATAATGTACGGAGGAGGTAATGACCATGGCGAAAGAAATGCCAGAACTTGAGGAATATAAATATGGCTTTCGCGATAATCATCAATCCATTTTCCAATCCGGCAAAGGATTGACTCCGGAAATCGTCCGGGAAATCTCGAAAATTAAGGGCGAGCCGGATTGGATGCTGGATTTTCGCTTGAAGTCGCTGAAGCAATTTGAGAAAATGCCGCTTCCTCGTTGGGGCGGCGACCTGGATGAATTGGATTTCGACGATATTCAATATTATGTTCGTCCTTCCGAGAAGCAAGGCAAGACGTGGGAGGAAGTGCCGGCGGAGATCAAGGAGACGTTCGACAAGCTGGGAATTCCGGAAGCGGAGCAGAAGTTCCTGGCCGGCGTATCTGCGCAGTATGAATCGGAAGTCGTCTACCATAGCATGCAAAAGGATCTCGAAGAGCAAGGCGTTATCTTCATGGATACCGACTCGGCCTTGCGCGAGCATCCGGAAATTTTCAAAGAGCACTTCGGCACGGTCGTTCCTCCGGCGGATAACAAATTTTCTGCATTGAACAGCGCCGTATGGTCCGGAGGCAGCTTCATCTATGTGCCGAAGGGAGTTAAATGCGACATCCCGCTGCAGGCGTATTTCCGCATCAACTCCGAGAACATGGGGCAATTCGAGCGCACGCTCATTATTGCCGACGAAGACAGCTTCGTGCACTATGTAGAAGGCTGTACGGCTCCTATCTATAGCTCGAACTCGCTGCATAGCGCAGTCGTCGAGATTATCGTGAAGAAGAACGCCCGCGTTCGCTATACGACGATTCAGAACTGGGCACCGAACATTTACAACCTGGTTACGAAGCGTGCGGTCTGCGAAGAGAACGCGAACATGGAATGGGTGGATGGCAACATCGGCTCCAAGCTGACGATGAAATACCCTGCCGTTATTTTGAAGGGACGCGGAGCGAAAGGCTCGGTGCTGTCCATCGCGGTAGCGGGCAAAGGTCAACATCAGGATGCAGGCGCGAAAATGCTGCATCTAGCGCCGGACACGACATCGACGATCGTATCCAAATCGATCTCGAAGCATGGCGGCAAAGTAACGTATCGCGGCATCGCGTCCTTCGGCCGCAATTCCGAAGGCTCCAAGGCCAATGTCAAATGCGATACGCTTATCATGGATAATCAATCCACATCCGATACGATTCCGTATAACGAAGTCATGAATAACACCATTCAATTGGAGCATGAGGCGACCGTATCCAAAGTATCGGAGGATCAACTGTTCTATCTGATGAGCCGCGGATTAACGGAAGACGAAGCGACGCAAATGATTGTCATGGGCTTTATCGAGCCGTTCACGAAGGAATTACCGATGGAATACGCGGTTGAGATGAACCGCCTCATTAAGTTGGAGATGGAAGGCAGTATTGGGTAAAGCCTTACGGGGTAAGGATTAAAAGGCATTTATGGGGGGGGAGAATCGGATGATTCCCGGGGTCTGTTGAAGATGTGCTAGGTTTGACGCTTACCTCCCCATTTTTGGTGACGAAGGTGGCCGGGGCTAAAGTGATCGGGTCGGGTAGGACGGCAAGGATAGAATGGTTGCTTTTCAAATAAAAAACAGGCTACATTCTAGAATTGTAGCCTGTTTTTGTATGACATTTTCTTATTAGTCAATACGAGTATGAGCAATGATGTGGTATTGATCATTCCCAGAAGAAGGTGCTGCATATTCAATGTAGTAGTATCCATTTTCTGGTGCTGTAAGTTCTTTATTAGGTAAAGTGTGATCATAGATTGTAGTTGGTTTGTTAGCGGTAATAGAGGTGTGGTTATAACGTACGCCTACTGAAATTTTCTGTCCTTTTAGTAAATAATAGTATTCTCTCTTTTTACTACCACTATCCAAGGTGTGATGGTCAATGCTACGTGTATCCAAAGTAGGAGAACTTTTATACGGGACTTTTCCTTGTCTTTGTAAAGCATCGTATTCTGGATCTACTTTCTCAGCAGCAAAACTAGCATCAAATATAGGCGATGAGCCAAAGTCGTCAGGAAGATTAGTAATATCCGCAAATAAATGACCAATTTTTACACTTGGGCTAAAGCTAACCGATACTTCTGAAGCAGAGCCAACAACAGGAGTTGCATAAATAGTAGGTGCAATTGCAGAGATTGCAAGTACAGCGGTTAAAGAAAGAATCGTCTTCTTCATGAAAAGTCACTCCTTTTGGAATAATTTAACTCTACTACACTATAGTATATGAAGACATGATTGTAAATAGTATTGTTAATATTGCGCACCGTAGGGAATGTTCGACAGCAGTTGTGAAGGAGGAAGGGATATGAATCGCGTGAGGAAACGCCTGGAACAAGCGGCACGAATCGGGATGATCTGTTTGGCGGCAATAGCGCTGCTGTTCGTTACGGCGGAGACGGGTGTACATAGAGGGGAGGCTGCAGGGAGGACCAGCGATAAGGCTGCCCAGCAGAGACAGCTTGCTGCTGGAGCTATGGAAACGCTGAATCCAATGCCGACGAACGCCGCCGGGAAGCCGATACGTAAAGATCGGGCTTATTTTGAGGAGCGGGGAGACATCGTATGGGAGGTGCCGTCAGCCGGCAAGCGGATTGCCCTTACCTTCGATGATGGTCCGAATCCGAAAAATACGCCTGCCATTCTGGAGCTGCTGAAGCAGTATGACGCCAGGGCTACCTTTTTTCTGGTCGGCTGGCGGGTCAAGGATAACCCGGAATTGGTGAAACGGACTCTTCGTGAAGGACATGAAGTCGGGAACCATTCGTATTACCACAAATATTTCCGCCGCGGGATACCACCCGCAGAGATCGAGGATGATATGATGAAGGCGCACCGTCTGATTGAAGAGGTGACCGGAATGGCTCCTCACTTGTATCGCCCGCCTGGTGGTTACTATAACCAGCAGCTCGTCGATGTGGCCCATGCCAACGATTACCGCATCGTCATGTGGTCATGGCATCAGGACACGAAGGATTGGAGCTCCCCTGGAGTTCAGCGCATCGTCAATAAAGTGTTGAATTCGGCCCGGAATGGGGATATCGTGCTGATGCATGATGTCGCGGGGGGACGTTCGCAGACGGTGGAAGCGTTGAAGACGATTTTGCCGGAACTTAAAAGGCGGGGCTATTCCATGGTCACGGTCTCCGAGTTGATGGCGCACCGGGTCAAGGGAGAATGGAAAACACCCCGCAAATAAAAATGATACAGTTACACGTACACGTGCTCGATTTCCAACTGTCTCCGTTGCGCTAGATCGATGAACTCCTGATCGATTTGTATGAGCGGGCGGAACAGTTCGGTCTGATTCGTCATGACAATGACTCCTGTCCGGCCGTCATTCAGGCGGGCATGCTTCTGCAGGAAGTTCGGAATCATGTTCTGGATAAAGGTGTGGGTCATCGTAGGATCCAATTGGCCGAAGCTCAACGCGTGCAGATCGCTCAAAACGCCGAACAGGTTCTGCTTCGGCAAGCCACTGTAGGCTGAGGTCATCTCGCTGTACACATCGGCGATGGCAACGATACGGGAGATGGGATGAATCTCATCTTCCTTCAGTCCATACGGATAACCGCTTCCATCCAACCGTTCGTGATGCTGCAGTGCGGGCAGAAATATCCATTCATCATCATAGGTCCCTCGAAGCAAGTCATACCCGAAGCGGGTGTGCTTTTTCATGTTCTCGACTTCTTCCTCACTCTGAATACCCGTACTAGCCGTCGATGAGGTATCCGCATCCACTAAGGCCATGCCGATCTCATGAAGGAATCCGGCCTTGCCGGCACGCACCGCATCCGCTTCATTATAATTCAGCCACTTCGCCAAATAATAGGACAGCATACCGACCTGGACCGATTGCTTGTAGATGCCTTCATCTTCCTCCCCTATTATCAGGAGCAGGGAAACGATATCCCGTTCCGACTTAATATGGTGAATCAGCGGCGTCAATGTCTGTTCCACTTGTTCATCGTGTATATGACCATGGGCAGCCGCCTCATAGAATAGCTGCTCCAGTCCGGAGATCGCTTCCTTGTAGGAAGAATACAGACGCTCCTCACCGGAAGCGGAAGCTAGTTGTGGAAGCGTTGTTATCGATTCGGCTTGTCTTTCTTCGATATCGATAACATCAAGATGATGGCGCAGAAGCAGGGCAATGTCCTTCTCCTTTAATCTCGTCCCGGCGGATATCACAAGAAGCCCGTGGGAATTGAAAATATCATTCGCTACAATATCGCCGTGCGCAATGTTTAATACCTGAACCTTCACGTTATTCACCGTCCTAACCAAAAATAAACAACATAAATGTACCGTAATCATATCAACTTTATGGGAACGTGACAACAGCATATCCCAATATACTTAAAAAAAATTATCGGTCATGAAATTATCGCAGCGCTCGTATATAGAGTGTAAGGCTTGTATAATCCGCGCTTTTCGGCGAGGGTGCTGGCCTATCGGAAAGGTGGACAGCTGTCATGGTATATATTGGGATAGCTGGCCGGGCTGTTCTGGTTTTTTATTTTCAGATAAAAATTGGCGATGCCAATGCCGGCGGTCACTTCCGACAGCTTCTGCCAGCATGCTTCGGAAAGCGACAGAAAACAACATCGCCTCTTCGCGCACGGCAGCATTTTTGCTATGCTAGAGTAGCTGAACAGTCGTACGAGAATAGGGGATTGCCAAATCAGAAAGCAGCTGGGGTTGACCATGTGTGCGTTGGATGCCAATTCAGGCTTGCCGTCCCGGCATTCGGTGAATGTATGCATGTATACGACGCTGTTTGGCATCCATCACGGAATGGGAAGGAAGAGCCGACGGGTATTGAGTATGGGCATGCTGCTCCATGACTTCGGGAAGACGCAAATTGAGCTGAATATTTGAACAAGCCCGGGAAGTCAACGGAGGAGGAATCCGCCTGGTCGCTGAAGGTGACGATCGTCAGCTTGCACGTTGAAAATTGACCCTGTCATTCGGGAAGCTTACAATGAAGCATATAATAACAGTGGTCAGGGGGCGACACACGTGCGGGACGGCTTTTTTTGGACTTGGGGACAATGGGTATACCGTCGACGACACGCTGTGTGGAGCGGTTGGACGGTATTCTTTTTGATCATGTTACTCTTGGCCCTGCAGGTTCCTTCGATGCTCAAGGACAACGGATTTACGCCAACCGGCAGCGAATCGGAGCAGGGGCTGTCCGTACTGCGCAGCGAGGTCGGGCTCTCCTCAACGACGATGGATATCGTCTACGAGAGCCGGGATAGCTCCTCCTTGATGACGGAAGACACATTCAGGCAGTTGGAAGAACGATTTTCCGGACTGAAGCAGGAGCCGTACGTCAGCGACGTCCGCATTCGCAAGGAAGGACGGAAGGATAATGCGCGGCAGGATGTCATCGCCGTCCATGTCATTCTCGATCTGGATACGAACGAAGCGTTGGAGAAATACCCAGAGATCCGCAGCCAGATACCGGATCTTCCGCAGGCTGACACCTATGTTAGCGGAGCGACCCCTGTCTATTACGATATGCAAGTAGCGAGCAAGCGGGACATTGTGAAGTCGGAGCTGATTGGATTGCCAATTGCGCTCGTCGTCCTGCTCGCCGTCTTCGGCACGCTGCTGGCCGGCCTGCTGCCGCTCATCGTCGGTGTTGTCAGTGTGACCACCTCCCTCGGTCTGATCTACTTCATCTCGTTCGCGACGGATTCGCTCAGCAACTTTCTCCCGAATGTCGTCACGATGCTCGGGCTTGCCGTCGGGATAGATTATGCGCTGTTCATGGTAAGCCGCTTCCGGGAAGAGCTGCGGCAGCATGGTTCGGTCGAAGCGGCGGTAGCGATGACTGCTCGGAAAGCGGGGCGCTCGATCTTTTTTTCCGGCGTGGCGGTGCTGATCGGGCTGGTGGCGATGGCGTTCATCGATCTGGCTCTGTTCCGTTCCTTGAGCCTGGGTGGCGTGCTCGTCGTGACGATGTCTGTCATCGTAGGCAACTCGCTGCTACTGGCCCTGCTGGGCGTATTTGGCGAGCGCATCAATCGCTTTCCGGTCATTCCGGCGCGATTTTGCCGTCGGGATGCGGATGGAGGCAGCGTTTTCTGGCGTCGTATCGCGCATAGCGTCATGAAGCGGCCGGTTACGATTGTCATCATTTTGTTCGTGCTGCTGACCGGCCTCGCGCTGCCGATGGTTGGCATGAATATCGGTATTCCGGACGCGGGGATGCTGCCGCCGAAGTACGAGTCGCGAGCCGGCTCCGATCTGCTGGACGAGGCATACGACAAGCGGGAATTGAACCCGATTCTCGTCGCACTGCACACGGAGCGCCCCTATACGGATACCGGGACGATCCGACAGACAGATGCCTGGCAGTCCGAGCTGAGCCGGATGGATGGAGTGCGGCGCGTCGACAGTTACGTAAGCCTGATGAGCAGGCTCCCTAGCCCGGAGGCGAAGGCGGAGGCCTTGAAGGATCCTTCTCTGCGCGCTCAATTGGAGAGCAGCCATCTGGCGAAGGAGCGGTTTATCGTCATGCAGGTCATTCCCGATGGCGATCCAAAAGGGCAGGAAGTGCGTGATCTCGTCCATAGCCTGCGGAATTGGGAGCTCCCGAGCGGAATAACCGCCAAATATGTGACAGGTGGACCGGCAGTGCAGCTCGACATTATCGAGCGAATCACGGGGGCGCTTCCTTATGTCGTCGTCTTTATCCTGGTAGTGACCTACCTGGTATTGTTTATCGCCTTCCGTTCGGTTTTGCTTCCATTGAAGGCGGTGATGATGAACATATTAAGTCTCGGATCGAGCCTCGGTATTGTCGTGCTTGTCTTCCAGCACGGATATCTGGCCGATCTGTTCCAGGTCACATCGACCGGCATGGTGGTTGCGATGCTGCCGGTCATCATATTTTGCGTCGTCTTCGGCATATCGATGGATTATGAAGTCTTCCTGTTGTCTCGGATTGCCGAGGAATACGAGCGAACGGGACATAACGAGCACAGCACGGCCGACGGCCTTATGAAGACCGGCGGAATCATTACGAGCGCCGCCTTCATTTTGATCGTCGTCGTGGGAGCCTTTATTTTCACGGATAATGAAATGATGAAGGCGATCGGCCTCGGGTTGGCCACTTCGGTTCTGCTCGATGCGACCTTGATCCGCATCTTCCTCGTGCCTTCTCTCATGAAGCTGATGGGGCGGGCCAACTGGTGGGCGCCGAAGCGCCTCCGGCGTAGGGAGAAGAATACGACCTAATCGCTCACCAGCCGGACGAATTACCGCCATCGCATGGATTATGCGCTCCATCTGACAGAGTGCGAGCCTCTGGCCGCATGGCAGGCGGAGGAATGATCCTTGTTCAGGCAGGGTGGAGATGAATATCGCCAGACAATAGGATAATGGAAAAAATAAGGTGGAATGTAGCATGAATCAACTAGAAATGGAACGAGTCAAGGAAAAGCAACAGCTCAGCCCGGCGTATGATCCTTGGGATCCGATTCGCTCGCTGCGCGTGTACGGACGTCATGTCCTGACCAGCGTCGAAATGACGGTGGCCCAGATGTGCAACATGCGCTGCGAGCATTGCGCAGTTGGACACACGCTCGTGATGAGCGAGCCGCCGAAGCTGCCGCTCTCCCTTATGCTCAAGCGGCTGGACGAGGTCGAGCATTTGGAGACGCTCAGTATTACGGGCGGGGAGCCGATGTTCCATCTGAAGACCGTAACCGACTATATCGTTCCGATTTTAAAATACGCCAGCGAACGAGGCATATGGACCCAGATCAACTCGAATTTGACCTTCGACATCGGCCGCTATGAATGGATCGCTCCATATCTGGACGTCATGCACATTTCGTTCAACTATACGTGCATGGAAGATTTCCATGCGGTCGGGTTCACTCATACAAGCCATGAGGTCAAGTCCGGGGCTGCGTCCCGGTTGTACGAGCGGATGATCGATAACTCGAAGCGGCTGAGCGAGGCGGGAATGTACATATCGGCCGAGTCAATGATCAACTACCGGACCCACAGCAAGCTGGACGAGATTCATCAGCTTATCGTCGAGATGGGCTGCCGGCGCCATGAGGTTCATCCGATGTACCCAAGCTCGTTCGCGCAGAATCTTCCGGTACTGCCGCTGTCCGATCTGAGACAGTCGATGCACCGGCTGCTCGACTCCCGTCATCGGGACATCTGGATGCTGTTCGGGACGCTTCCTTTCTTCGCATGCAATACGGTCGAAGAAGACCAGCAGCTCCTTCAGCGCCTCCGCTCGGAACCGATGGTCACACTCCGCAACGATCCGGATGGGCGCAACCGGTTGAATGTCAACCTGTTCAGCGGCGATGTCTTCGTGACCGACTTCGCGGACATTCCAGCCTTCGGCAGCATTTACGAGAGCCGGCTGGACGATATTTTCAATTCCTGGCTGCAGGACCATCTGCTGTCCCGCACGGTCGATTGCCATTGTCCAGCGGTCGCCTGCTGCGGACCGAATCTGCTTGTCGCAGACATGTATTACAAGGGCGTCGATTTCAAGATGAGAATGACCCAAATGCCAGCCTTGGCGGAATAAGCAACAGCTTGAATCTATTTTGCGATGTGTCCACTTACGGATACGGACGATGGCCCCGTTCAATGAGGACGGAGGCTGGTCCATTGGCAGACCGCAAGCACTCCGTCTATTTGGGGGCCGAGCGGCTGTCAGTTGCTCGGCCGGAGTTTTATACGACAATGGGAGGGTCTTGTTGTGAGTATGTCTACATTGCGCGCAGACCGGCTGCCACGCCCGGAAGCGATGATCTTCGATATGGACGGAACGCTGTTCCGCACGGAATCGCTGTTGATACCGGCATACCATCGGGTATTCGATACATTGCGGAGCGACAAGCTGCACGAGGGGCCGACGCCCCCGGAAGATGTGATACTCGGATCACTTGCCATGCTGCTGGCGGACATCTGGAAGCGGGTCATGCCGGAAGGCAGCCCGGAGGCGCACCGCCGCGCGGATGAGCTTCTGCTGCAATACGAGCTGTCCGGATTGGACGAAGGTAGCGCGGAACTATACCCGCAGGTGAAGGAGACTTTGGCCGAGCTGGGGGGCGAAGGCGTAAAACTGTTCGTCGCAAGCAACGGACTGGAGGAATATATACAGGCGATCGTAAAGACCTTCGGCATGGACGAGCTGTTCACTGGCTTGTACAGCGCGGGCGGAAAAGGCACCGCGACCAAGGTGGAGCTGGTGCGTCTCCTGAAGTCGGAGCATGGCATCGATTCGGCCTGGATGGTCGGCGATCGCTCCTCTGACGTTGAAGCGGGGAGGGAGAACGGACTGATCGTCATCGGCTGCCAATATGCCGGCTTCGGTCAGGAACAGGAGCTGCAGGGCTCAGACGTCATCATCCGCCAATTCGACGAACTTGTGGACCTATACCGCTCGACAGCATCTTAACCGCGACAGGCGCAGACTCGGAGAGCTGCGCCTGTCGAATTGATGGACGGTTCTGAATTCAAGCGTCCTTCTTATCTTTCCGATTTGCTGTCGGTTGGCGGCAGCGGCGATTTGCCGGAATCCGGCAGTTTAATGCCCGCCTTTTTCTGGTATAGCCAGGATGCATATTCCAGCGGGCGCACGATGGAGTTGCGGTATGTCTCCTTATCGCCGATACGGTGGAACACTTCGCGCGCTGGCTTCGGATTGACCTCTAGCAGCCAGATCCGCCCTCTCTGGTCGATCGCGAGATCGAGCGCCAACTCGCAGAGAGCATCATATCGCTTCTCAAGGAATGCGGCTACCTCAAGACTGAGGGCTTCGGCTTCCTTACGTATGTCCTGGATGCGGGCCTTGTCGCCTATCCACTGCGCCAGCAGCTCCTGCATCCGCATAGCCTGGCCTCCGCCGTGGAGATTCGACGTGATGCTATGGACCGGTCCAACGCGTCCGGCGCAGCCCGTAACCGACCAGACACCGGAACCGTTCTTCTGCACGAGCATCCGGTAATCATGCACGCGGCCGCTCGGCAGCTTGAGCGCGATGCCCTGCTGGATAAGATAGCGGTCGTTCGCCTTCCAGGAGGATAGCCGGGCGGCCAGTTGAGTGAAGGTCATTTTCTGCGGCCGGATGACCTGCCGCTGATGATCTCTTCCCTCGGCATAGACCACACCGTCCGTCGATCGGAGGCGCTGGATACGAAGAATGCCGCGCCCTCCTGTGCCGTTAATCGGCTTCAGATAGAGCAGTGGCCGCTCCTTCAGCATGCGCTGCACATCCTGAATTCCCGAATACAGTTTTGTGTCGGGAAGATACTTCTTCAAGGACGGTACCGTGGAGAGCACCTGGTAGATCGTCCATTTATTGCGGAGCGGACGGTTCAGATACAGCAGCTTTGGGTATTTGCTGCGGAACCGCTTCAATTGCTCGAATCGGTAGCTTTTTTGAATGCGGGATCGATCGAAAATTAGGGTCGGGAAGCGGGTCCATTTGCGCGTCCAGCGCCCGCACTTCGGATGGTACCACATGCCGTTAATTCGTTTCTGCTTGTCATCTACATCCTGCGGGGTGAACACGAAGACAGTCAATCCCAGCTTGTTCCCAGCCGCAATCATCTTCTGATAAATATGCCGTTCTTCCAATTGTTTTTGTTCATTCAAATAGAGCGTCAAGATGCCAAGAACAGGTTTATCCAAGCGTCTTCACCTTCTTTGACGTTATCCGCCAGTTCGAGATAAATAAGTCGAATACTGGAATATTCGTTCCAGTGAGCGTCTTCGAATGTGGGGCTCATCGAATTTCATCGGCTTCGCATTGGCTTCGAAGAACCAGATGCTACCGTTCGTATCGACGCCAAGATCCATCGACATCTCGCCAAGCGTATGTCCGGAGCCGCGTTCGATCTGCCGGGCGATGATGATGGCTGCGTTTTTGATGCGGGCCATCGTTCTCCGCGCTTGTTCGACGCCGAAATTCACGCTCAGCAGCTTCTCGGGATCCTCGATGCTTCCGCCGCGGGGAACATGGGTCGTAATGCTCGTAGTGCCAGCAACTCGGGCGCCGACACCGGTAATATCCCATTGGCCTTTGCTGTTCTTCTGCACCAGCACCCGCAAATCAAACGGCCGCCGGTTCACCGTAGCCAGCGGAATGCCCTGCTGGACGATATAATCATGGATGCCGGCCTGCTTGCGTATCCGGGGCCATAGCTTTGAGATCGTGGCGCATTTGAACAGGGCGCTCCTTCTTTTATCCTGGGTCTTGAGTCGGAACTTCAGCGCTTTCGTATGATTGACGCGAAGCGTCATAATGCCCATGCCGGCCTTCCCCGTCTCCGGCTTAAGGAACAGATAGGGATATTTGTTCAACATTTTGGCCAGGGTGACAGAGGTGCGCAGCCGCCGCGTGGCGGGGATGAAGGTTCGAGTGACCCTTGATTTTTGCAGCCATTCAAATAATTCCCATTTATTAAAAAAATATGGATTATATAGAAAAGTGCTCGGATGGGCCAGAACCTCCTCGATCTTGCGGCGGACGGCAGGCAGATTCTCATCCTCCCGCAGCGGTATGCGGTTGTAGATGATGCGTGGGGGCGGGAACCATTCCTGCGCCCAGGATTGCTTATCCTCGTTATATTCGTAGCCCGCGATTCGCCTGGCGTCGAGATTCAGCTCCCTCACGGTCACGGTATATACGGTAAAGCCGAGATCCTTGCCCGTACGCAAAATATCCAGGAAGTTGTCACGATTGCCGCGGAAATGTTCCTTGGCATCCTCGATCGTCAGAATGGCGACGACCGGCAGTTGATCTTGCTCTATGCCACTCACATCGGATCCCTCCTGCGGAATTTGCTAAGGAACAGACAGTGATCCAGGATATGTTCAATGGATGATTGACCTTCACTGCGCAAGGAGGGATGCTTGAATATCGAGCGCCCAGGCTTGGCGTTGGCCTCGAACATCCATACATGCTCATCCCGGTCTATGCCGAGGTCGAAGCCGAGTTCGCCGAGGAGATGAGGATAGTTCCGTTCAATGGCCTTAGCCAGATCAATGGCTACCATTTTCATATTGGCAAGCACTTCTTTGGCTCTGTCGCCGAACATCCGCTGAAGAGCCTGTTCCGGCGTCATCAGCTGGCCGCCATTCTTCACGTGGGTGGTAACGCTGCCTTTGCCCGCTTTCTTGGCGCCGATTCCGACAACGATCCATTCATTCTCCCCGTTTTTGTGCATATGGAAGCGGAAGTCGATCGGGCAGCTATCGATCTCGATGAGCCGAACCCCTTGCTGCACGACATAGTTGCGCAGAGAACGTCCGTGCCTTGCTTGCAGCATGCGGATGAGGCTGGAAAATTGCTTAAAGCGAAGCAGCGTGTTTTTGCCGTTGACCGTGTAGCGTGCGAAATAGCCTTTCTTCGGCAGGTAGGTCAGCCGATAGATGCCGATACCCAGGCTTCCCGAGGTCGGCTTGTAATAGACGAAATGATGGCGGGACAGCATGACGCGAATGGTGTCCGGCGTAGGGTTCATAACCGATTCCGGTACGTGGAGGTTCGCTTCCAGATCGTTTTCCAGCAGTTCGTAGATATCGGATTTTTTGAAAAAGCACCAGTTGAAAAAAGGGATGTTCCGGCGAACGAACCGTTCCCGCAGCATCTGGATCGAGGACGTCGTCTCTGCCCGCCGGCTCGACAGCCGGTTATATACGACATCTGGCAGCGGCACGGTGCGCCGTCTCCAACTGCCGGATTCCGATAGGAAGTAGGCGTTGACGGTCTCGTTGTGCCAATTGATATCGCGCGGAGTGAAGGCAAAGATGAAGGCTTTCTTATTGCCGACGCGCAAAATTTGCTTAATGAACGAGGTGCGGCTGCCGAATGGATGCGTCTGTGTGCGCAGCGAGGAATCCGATAAGATGCCGATCAACGGCCCCAACTGCAGATCGCCTTCCTGCTCGTTGCGAAGATAAACGACACCGGATTTCGGCACCCGGACGAAGGAACGAAGGCCGGCCGGTATGATGACATGGTTGCCTGGACGCTTCACCGGCTTCAGCGTAGCGGGGAATATCGTCTTGCCCAATCGAAGCCGTACTGATTTTTTGCCGGTCAGCTTCAATTGCTTCATTAAGGTGCTGGAGAGATACACTGTTTTCTCGGATTTAGGTGTTAAGTGGACGTTGCATACCGTCAAGCTCATGGACTTACCCTCCTAAGATGTCGACCCAGTACATAGCGCGCATACAAGATGGGATTTTCCACGGATTTCACAGCGGCTTCCCGCTCGCCTGTCTGACGGAAGACCGTCCTGCCCGGCTTCGAATTGACCTCCAGCAGCCACATGCGGGCTTTCTGATCAATGCCGTAATCCAGACCGACCTCCATCAGACGCCCGTGTCGTGCTTCAAGTAGAGGGGGGATGCGCTCGCTATAGGCATGCAGCTGCTCCATGAGCCGCTCGGCACGCTCCGGGTCGTATTCGCGCTTCAAAAATGGAAGGACAGACACGGCCCGCCCGCCTCCATGAAGATTGGAAGTAATGCTGTCAAGGGTGCCGATGCGTGCGGCCATGCCGGTCATCGCCCAGCGGCCCCGGTCATTCTTTTGCATCAGTACACGAATGTCGAATGGCTCGCCCGCCTGCGTTAGCAAGGACAAGCAAGGCTGCATGACAAAGGTTCGTCTGCCGATAAAGCTGGAAATCCAGTTGTATCCATCCTCGGTACATTCAAATTGCTTCGTCAGCAGGTGGTTGCGTTGATCGCGTCCCGCTACCCTCAGTAGAGGGGCGTGGCTTCTATCTCCTCGCTGTGCTGTCCGGCGATACTGGACCCGGAGCGCTGACTTCCCCTGGGAGCCGGCATGAGGCTTCAGGAACAGGCTTCCGTCGTAGTGGGACAGCGCGGCAGCGATACTGCGCTTGCCCTTGTAGAGATGAGTGGGCGGCAGAATCACGCTCAGGCCGGACTCCGCAGATAAGGAGCGGTAGATGTCCCATTTGCCCTGCAATCCTATCCCCAGTTGGGTAGTGCGTCTGCTCCGCAGCAGCTTGGCGAGGGCGGCTGAAGTTATGGCGCTTGCGCTTCTGCTGGAGAATACGCACCGGTTGTACACAAGGGGAGGCAACGCGGCGGTGCAGGGTTCCCATCGATGGTTGCTGTAGACATAACCGTTCACCGTGCCGGAAGCAAGGTCGGCCCATGCAGGCGAAAAAACGATGACCCGGACGCCGTGTTTGTGTCCGGCCTGACACAGCCTGCGGCAATATTCAGCCTCGGTGAAGGGAGGCGTGCCGGGTGATTCGTTCTGGAGAACGCCGATGACGGGCTGCTCGGCCCTGTTCTTCTTCATCCCCTGCACCTCCTCAAAATCCGGACAAATACCGGGCGTATTCCACCGTTTTGCGGACGGAGGGACGGACTCGGTTGACGTTCAACGGAGTATTGTCATTTTTGGAAGGCTTGGAGTTGACTTCAAGTAGCCACACTTTGCCTGACGTATCGACAGCCAGGTCAATCCCCAATTCACCGAAGTGAGCGGGAATATGCGTGTCGATGCCGCGCGCGATATCGAGCGCCGCCCGCTGCAGCTTGCCCATGATGTCGCTCTTCGCCCCGGCCGGCAGATTCGATCGGCCGACCGCTTCCTTTACGGTGCTGAGCGTTCCGCCGCGCGCCACATTCGACACGAAGTGCTGCGTGCTCGCGGTTCGGGCGACGATGGACGTGATGCTCCAGCGGCCGTGAATGTTCTTCTGAACGAGCGCGCGGAAATCGATCGGGCGCTTGGCAAAATCGATCAGGTTCAAGCCTTGCTGGATCTGGTAGCGATTCGTCTTCAGCTTCCCGGACAGGGTAGAGAACAGCTTGGTTAAGCTGCTGAAGTTATGGCGCTTGGTGCCGCTAATATTGGAATAGAGGGCTTGAAAGCTGTTATCCGAGGTACGGTTGATGCAGATGATGCCTTTGCCGAGGCTTCCTCGGGCCGGCTTCAGGAAGAGGGTCTGATATCGCCCGCTCATCGTCTTGAGGGTAGAGTACTTGCGCAGCAGATGTGATTCCGGCAAGTAGCGGGTCAACTCTGCACTGGTCTTCAACGCGTCGAACACCTCGGTCTTATCCAGAAACTTTTCATTGAATACATGTGACTGGTAACGTGATTTTACTTCTTTCATGAAATGCTGTACGCTAGGTTTGTTCTCCAGAGCTCGTGACGTCAGACGATTGTTCACGACATCCGGGATTGGCATGCTGGTGAGCTGCCAGCTTCCTTTGGTGTAAACCCATGCCTGTATCCGTAGCGTGTCCTTCACATGTTCCGGCGTGAAGAAGCAGGCAACGGCTCCTTGGGATTGGCAGGCATCGACCATCTCCCGGCAGAAGGCGGTAATCGAGCCGAACGGCCGATCCGGAACAGCAGGATAATCCCGGCTGATCAGGACGCCGATAAGCGGACCGATTCTCAACGTCTGTTGGGTATACGTTAGCCGCAGGGCAACATCGCTAGACAGTCCCATATTGTGGGCAAGCGCGTGATTGATCCGGAGCCCGTTAGATTTGGGAACGGAGGATACGATCACGCTCTGTCTGAAGGAACCGAAGCGGATCGTAATCGGATGGTTTACGGGAATCTTCCATTGCTTGACATAGCTGTCACCCAACATGATTGTGTCTTCCCGCAAGATGCCGGCGCTCACAACGTGGAGCCTCACTTTTGATTTCAACATGTTGGTTCTCCTTCCAACGACGACTTGCATGATGAATCACGGTATGCACCGGACTGGTGTCGATACAAATACAGGTGAACCGCATACGTAATTCATCATATGAGGACATATTTCCCTTGGTGATTGACTTGCATCATGAAAGGAGGGGTTCGACGTGCCCAATTGGATGTTTATTCTATTTAGCGTCATTGTCGCCGCGTTCGTCGGCGGTATAACGAATCATTTTGCGATAAAGATGCTGTTCCACCCGCGGCAGCCGATTCATCTGTTCGGGCGTAGAGTGCCGTTCACGCCCGGCCTCATTCCGAAGCGGAAGTCAGATATTGCGGCCTCGCTCGGGGAAGTCGTATCCGAATATTTAGTGACCAGCGACGGGCTGCGGGTGATGCTGCGCCAGCCGGAGGTGCAGGAACAGGCGACGGCCGGGCTGACGGGCTTTCTCGACCGGCTGCTGGCGGACGATCGCACGTTGTGTGAATGGGCTGCGATCGCCTCCCCCGGCCGGAGCTGGCTCGAGATATGCGCGGCTTGGGGGGAGCGGCTCGACACACTGACCGAGTCGGGAATCCGGTACGGGTTGGCAGGCAGCGGCTGGGACGAGCGTCCGCTGTCCGAGTTCCTGTCGGCAGGGCAGGAGGAGAGCCTGAACCGGCTAGCAGGCAAGGCTGCTTCCGCCATCCTGCTGTCGATTGAGCGGGAGCTGCTGTCGTCCGGCGGGCAGCGCATGCTGCTGCGGATGGCGAAGGAATTCGTCGACCGTTCGAAGGGCTTCATGGGCGTGATGGCGGCCATCTTCGTCGATGAAGACAAGCTGGTGACGCGGATAACGCCCCTGCTGGCGGAGCAGCTCCGTTCTGACAAGGTCCAAGAGACCGTGACCCTTATGCTGGAACGGAAGCTGGAGGAGTGTCTGAGCCAGCCGCCGGCCGAGCTGCTGCGCGCCTGGTCGGAAGGCGAATCCGAGCCTGCCGATCAGATTCTCGGCCTGGCGAAGTCATGGCTGCAGTGGAGCCGCCGCTTGGAGCGGTGGGGAGGGTCGCGGCCGATCCGCTGGCTGAAGGAGAGCAAGGAGGCTTGGCAGCCTTACGTGCCGCGAATCGTCGATTGCGCGATCACGCTGTTGGACCGCAATCTGGACAAGGTAGTGCGCGCCGCCCGCCTGCAGGATGTGGTCCGTTCGCAGGTGGGGCAATTCCCGATCGAGCGGCTGGAGACGATCATTTTGAGCGTATCGGGGAAGGAGTTCCGTGCCATCACGTGGCTCGGGGCGTTGCTTGGGGGGATGATCGGCTTGATTCAGTCGTTGCTTCTGCTTGCAATCGGTTCGTAGCTCCTGCGACAGCGGGGTATGCTGACTAATAAGGAAGAACGGAAAGGATGAGAACGAATGAGTGTATACGATCAAGCCCATGAATTGGCCCACGCCTTGCAACAATCAGACGAGGCGAAGGCCGTCGAGACGGTGATGAAGGCCATTGAGTCCGATGCGGACAGCAAGCGGATGCTGGATGATTTCCGTCTGCGCCAGATGGAGATGCAGCAGAAGATGATGACCGGCGAGATGCCGGATCAGTCGGAGCTGGACAACATGGAGAAGCTGTATGAAGTCATCAGCATAAATACGGAGATCGCGAAGCTGTTCGAAGCCGAACGGCGGCTCGCGGTCGTGATTCAGGATGTGAATAAGATCGTATCGGATGCGCTCGGCCATTTGTATGGTTGATCCGGAAGTGCCAAGTGCGAGTCCGGCGGCTGGGTGACTCCGAATCCGAAGAAATTTGGAACACATTCTTCCAAGAGCTCAAGCAGCGTGGATTATGGGGTGTAGATAAACCGCACGCCTATGGCCGGCAGGAAGTATCTGGATATGACGGATGAATTGAAGTGGCGTAAAACAAGTCAAAAGACTGCATCCAAAGTTATGCGATTAAGTTAGAGAGATGAATTTTACTTGAGGGAATTTACATAATTTTGGACTTGGCTAAAGGTATTAAAACAAATCCCCCCCATATACATAAAAAATATAATGCTCCCAAAGGATGAGACACAGGAGCGTGATAAACAAGTTATAATCAAGCTATGGAAAAACAAAATCGATATACTGCAGAGTTTAAAACCAAAGTCGTGCTGGAAGTGCTCCGTGAGGAGCAGACCGTCAATGAAATTGCATCGAAATATGATCAGTCAATGGAAGGCCGAGTTCTTAGAGCGCGTTTCAACCGTCTTCGAAGAAGGCCAGTAAAGCCGACAAAGTGAGAAAGGAGTACGAAGCCAAGCAAGAACGTCTGGAGAAGCTGGTAGGTCAACTCACGGTTGAAGTCGACTGGCTCAAAAAAAATCTGGCCTCAAATGAACCGCTGGAAGCCCGTTAAGCGATGGTGGAGCGGGACAATGCGTAGATTAAGATTACGGTGAAACGCCAAACGGAGCTACTGGACGTAAATCGGACCCGTGTCTACCGCCTCTCAAGGGAACAACGCGAAAGGGAAGAGAATGTTCGGCTCATGCATCGGATCGACGAGCTTTACATAAAGCATCCCTACTTCGGTTAACGGCGCATGATGAGATTCATTCGCGATCAGGGACATGAGGTCAACCGCAAGCGTGTGCGCTGCTTGATGCAAATCATGGGGCTTGAAGCGGTCTATCCAAAGAGAACCTAAGCAAACGCCTTCACGTGGCCTATACACATCCCTACCTGCTTCGTAGCCTCTGCATCGATCATTCCAATCAGGGTCTGGAGAGTCGATATTACCAATCTGCGGATGGGCAAGAGCCGGGCAACCGACAACAGCCGAACAGAGCGATTCTTCCGCTCATTCAAGTATGAATGCATTTATTTGAATGAATTCGAAAACCTTTGTGCGTTACGTCAAGGGATCGTTTGCTTTGTCCATTTTTACAATGAGAACGCCCTCACCAGTCGCTCGGTAAGGCACGACCTGTGCATTTCTATGCTCACATAGCTAAGCCTATTGCATCCTAATCGCTGGAAGGAGGACATACCTTATTTCTCAAAAAATTGTATCTTGATAATGGGGAGCACTACATTATTAACGATGATTCCAAAGATGTCACTATTAATGTTGTTATAAAGGGAGGAAATATCATGAACATCAAAAAAACTTTTTTGTATAGTGTTGGAGTTATTTTAGCTCTGGCTGTTATTGGATTTATAGGTAATGCATTAACTCCAATTGTTGAATTTATTTGGTTTTCTTGGTTCCAGCCTCGCCTGACATGGTAAATGAAAATTCTAAAAGAAGTGGGAGGAATAAGCTGAATGAATACAAAAAGAAAAATGTTCTACGGTATTTTAATTGCTTTAGTTTTAATTATTCTTATTCCAATTTTGAAGATTAAATGGACTATGTATAGCCTAGAAAAAAATTTGCATGATTATTTAATTCATACACAAAAATACAAAGAAGAGGAGATTTTAAGTATTAAATGTGTACTATCTGATCTTCCTAAATATCCAGTTTACGTGAGATTTAAAGATAAACCAAATTACCATCATGTATATTTTTTTAGAGGAAACTCATGGACTCAACTTTGAAAACAAAAAAAGTAATATACCTAAATTTAGGTATATTACTTTTTAAGTATCAGGGTGGGCGTTATCTCCAGTGTCCTTGTCCCAATACTAAAGAAAATATCATGCTTTGAATGAACCAACTTTTTCAAAAGGACTTGATGTAAATTCGGATGGTAAAATATATACAGAGTCTGTAACTTTTGCACGATATGATGTTATATCTTCATGAGGGTATTCCAAACCGTAGTAAAGTGCTTGCCAAATGAATTTAGAGCAATAACTGGGGTTTAGTACGTTCAATTTTAGTCTATCGGTTTCATGGGGGGCTGGAATTTCATAGTCTGTTACTTTAGAATATTTTTCCTTCACCCATCGACCAGCAGCTGCTTTGGTTGACCGGTTAAATCTATATATTTCAATATCTTCGCCGGATTTATGCCTTGTTCGATAATTGCTAACCGTGTCAGATTTGCCCCCAGCAGAAGTTTGACCATCATCTACTATACTATTAGCATGATAAATTTTATTATCATCAGCTACAATAGCCACATGTCCTACAATAAGGCTAGAACCTTTTTTAGACGAATAAAGAATATCACCTGCTTTCATTTCAATATTTGTACCTGGGTAATAGTCAGCATAAGCCAAAGCTGTAGTAAATACTAAAGCGAACACAAAAAAACTAAAACATGTACTTGTAATCTTCTTGAATATTTAATCGCCTCCCAATATTATCCTTGGATAAAATATCCTATCATTAATATACCTAAGGTTGAGCGGTATTTCAACAATAAATTACTATAAACTAGGATCGTTACCAGGTCGGGGCACTTGGCCAACGATTCGCGAATCATCTCCCCCGGCCGGAGCTGGCTCGAGATATGCGCGGCTTGGGGGGAGCGGCTCGACACACTGACCGAGTCGGGAATCCGGTACGGGTTGGCAGGCAGCGGCTGGGACGAGCATCCGCTGTCCGAGTTCCTGCCGGCAGGGCAGGAGGAAAGCCTGAACCGGCTAGCAGGCAAGGCTGCTTCTGCCATTCTGCTGTCGATTGAGCGGGAGCTGCTGTCGTCCGGCGGGCAGCGCATGCTGCTGCGGATGGCGAAGGAATTCGTCGACCGTTCGAAGGGCTTCATGGGCGTGATGGCGGCCATCTTCGTCGATGAAGACAAGCTGGTGACGCGGATAACGCCCCTGCTGGCGGAGCAGCTCCGTTCTGACAAGGTACAAGGAACCGTGACCCTCATGCTGGAACGGAAGCTGGAGGAGTGGCTGAGCCAGCCGCCGGCCGAACTGCTGCGCGCCTGGTCGGAAGGCGAATCCGAGCCTGCCGATCAGATTCTCGGCCTGGCGAAGTTATGGCTGCAGTGGAGCCGCCGCTTGGAGCGGTGGGGAGAGTCGCGGCCGAGCCACTGGTTGGAGGAGAGCAAGGAGGCTTGGCAGCCTTACGTGCCGCGGATCGTTGATTATGCGCTTGCGCTGTTGGACCGCAATCTGGACAAGGTAGTGCGCGCCGCCCGCCTGCAGGATGTGGTCCGTTCGCAGGTAGGGCAATTCCCGATCGAGCGGCTGGAGACAATCATTTTGAGCGTATCGGGGAAGGAGTTCCGTGCCATCACGTGGCTCGGGGCGTTGCTTGGGGGGGATGATCGGCTTGATTCAGTCGTTGCTTCTGCTTGCAATCGGTTCGTAGCTCCTGCGACAGCGGGCATGCTGACTAATGAGAAAGAACGGAAAGGATGAGAACGGATGAGTGTATACGATCAAGCCCATGAATTGGCCCACGCCTTGCAACAATCAGACGAGGCGAAGGCCGTCGAGACGGCGGTGATATCGTTATAGTGACTGTTATAGCAAAGCGTAAGTATAGACAAACTATGAATAAACTACACAAAGGACGAAACACCTTCGGAGTGTTCGTCCTTTTATATTGATAATAATACAAAATGGATGATTTGTAAAAAAATGATTGTATTTCGTAAGATGCATGGTAAAGTATAGATAATTACATTGCCGAAGGGAGTTGAAACTATGAATACCGTTGCTGCGAAGCCACAGCGCTTGGGGAAGCTAATACAGTGTACAGTGCTATCGGCAGAAGAAGGAAATAGTCTATCGAAGCTACAAGAAGCGGTCTTCCTTGATAAGAGCAGCCTGTCGAGAATTGAAAGCAGCGAAATCAAATACCCCTGATTTTAACATCATTTAATCCATTGCTGCTGTATTAGACATCCCCGGTGACGACATCGTAGAACAGTACATCGAGATTGGACATAAATCACATGTAATTTACTTGTTTTTGCAAAAAACACTCGAAAAATGAAGACAGCTTAGACTTGGTAGAAAAGCTTGATCAGATAGCATTCATCGTAATATATGAACCCATTCAACTATCTTTGTATAACCTCATCATTGGACTACTCACGTTCCTACGGAATTATGCCCTATACTGCCAAAAGGGTTTTACCAAAAGTACAGGATTGAACGAAATGATTTCAGCAGATTTTTTTAAGCGATAAAGAACGAATACTGCTGCACTATAGACTAAGCGTTCA
Organism: Paenibacillus popilliae ATCC 14706; assembly: GCF_000315235.1. Lineage (GTDB taxonomy): Bacteria > Bacillota > Bacilli > Paenibacillales > Paenibacillaceae > Paenibacillus_B > Paenibacillus_B popilliae. Next base: position 34,100 of record NZ_BALG01000151.1, read on the forward strand.
CGCTTATAGTCTTATGTACTATCACGATGCTATAGGTCTGGGAAATTATGTTATGAAAACTTACGTAGCAGCACAACGACCAGACATCCTGCAAAGAACTAGGAAAAGACCCAAAATTGTCTTTAGAAAATACGGTACGAAAAGGAGAAGAGAACATGAAAAAATTTATAGCCTTGATGTTATTGATTGCTCTTTCATTTACAAGCC
>NZ_BALG01000150.1 GCF_000315235.1 Paenibacillus popilliae ATCC 14706
CGTTCTCGTCCTGCCCGTTTACGACCGTTTTCATATTGTCGTAGAGACAGTTCCTGGTCATGCCTCCGAAGTACTCGAAGGCTCTCGTGTGACAGCCCATGAGCGTATCCAGGCGCTGTCTCGAACCGCTCCGTCGCTTTCGATTGAATGGACGGTCGCAGCGGCTGCATAAAGATTCGAAGGATGGTGCTGCTGCCGGTGTAGCCTTTCTCCCGGATCTCATCCAGAATGACTCTCGCATTCAGACAGCCTTCCGCCATACGATGGCGTATATACTCTTTGTAGGCATCCAGCTTTCCTGCTGTCGGCTTGCGCTTCGGGTATACGCCTGGCTCATCCGCCTGCAGCCACTTCCTGATCGTCTTGCGATCCCGTCCCAGCTCGTCTGCAATCTGAGTCATGCTCATGCCTCTTTCCCTCCTATCTTTCATCCTGCGCCGACAAGTTTGAATACGAAATATTCGTTAGATTATTGTACTTACAGGGCTTAGAAGAGCATATCTGCTGCCAACCTATGGTTATCAAACGATTCTACCACGCAAAAAGGCGCCCTCAAAGGACGCCGTTCATGTCAGTTCTCTTCCGATATTCCGTTGGAGCCAGTCTCGTGTGCTTTTTGTACCAAGTTACAAAATAAGAAGCGTTCAGGAAGCCTACCTTCCCGCCTCCTTCACGGTGAGCTTCGATTCCCTCAAATATTCATTTGCCTTTCTTTGAACAGCCTGCTGAAGAATATCCCATTATAGTGAAATCGTTCAGCCACCATTTCAATAGAAAGCTCCTTATTTCCGCAATTCTCCTCCAGGAAAGCTGCAATATCGTCGGCAAGATTGGACTTTAGATGTCTCTTGTTTTCCCTAGCCCTCTGGATAATGTTCATGCAATAGGCTATAAACCACTCCTCAGTGGAAGCCTCGGCATTTGCCTTATCGCGGTCCGAATATAATGACCTAAAATTAATTCGATCTATTATGCGCTTTATATCTGTCCCCCTGTTCTAACCCCTAACTCAGTAAGCGCTCTCAAATATTGATATCAATCATACCATAATGCACCACTGATCGTAAGAAGGGGCAACCCTCTCGTCATGTAAAATGAATGAGTGGGTCAGCCCCTCTTACCACATTTAGCGTATATTCCTAGCCGTTATCTTGAAAGGATGCATCCATGACCTTCAAACGGGTAATCAATCACGATTCTGCCAGCCTCCGTATCGCCGATCCCACTATACAGGTCGCACTTCCCATCGTCACGCATAACAATGCCAGAGGAGAATGCACAATCCGTCAAATCCGTTTTTTTGGCTGGACCTTCTGGATAACAAGTACGTGTGCCGATGATTTTCTGATCCAAGGGGTTACGACTAGCCACGTCCAATACAAAGGAGAAATTCATATAGACCTGTTTCACACCATTCTCATCTGCATCAGTCTTATAGCAGATATGGCCAATCACGCCAATGTTCCCACTCTCAAGCAAATAAGCTTGGTTACAGCCACCCCATTCATTGGGTCCGAATAAGCCATGAATGTATGGTGCGTTCTCTACTACTTCTTCTGTCAAATCATCGAGACAGTCGATGACAGTAAAACCGATCATCGATTCACTACCATATTGCTGGCGGACTTGCTCACTTCGGGGTCTGGAGAACACACCTATTTTCCCTCCATGCATCTCGACAAGGCGTATATCCTTCATGTACTCCGGTCCCGTGGTAAAATAGTATAAATCATCCACTTGCGTGCCTCTGTAAAAATACCCAAAATAGGTATCTACGCCGTTCTGCTTGTAACGCACATGTGTGCCACCCATTACAAGCAAATCCCCAATGATGCTAATATAAGGGTCTTCTAACGGATAAATCATTGAATCCTGAACTAGCGACCATTCATCTTGTCCCGTTCGCTCAAACAACCTCACCCATGAACGTGCCCATTCCTCTCGCTTTTCCACACGACCGAAGATATAATCCTTCCCCTCCCACGTGAAGGGTATCGATACATTATAAACATCGAACGCCTCTACGCCCTTAAAGCTCAATTTAGCACGCTCATAAATCTTCTTGGTTAATTCAAATTGTTCACGTTGCTCGATCAACTTCATTCATGTTCAACCCCTCTGCTGTCATTACTTACTGCCGCTTATTCTATCAGAGTCCATGATTAGAGTCTTTCCGAATCTTAGCCTTTGACTACGCTATTTTGACATATATAATAGGATCAGCAGGAATTGTCCAAGTAAAATGAAGGATAATATAATATTAGCACCTAGGATAATCAGTTAAATAATTATGTTATTTTGATACAAAAAAGAAGGGAGGAGTCCGAAGTGGAAATCCAGCAGCTTAAAGCCGAGGTTGGAATCGATGCGGAATCGGAAGGTCACTATAGAGACATCACTGGCATAGGCAATACTTCAGGGTCCCATACCCATGATTTTTTTGAATTTTTCTTCATCGTGGAGGGGTCCGCTTACCATTGCGTAAATGGACAGAGAGAAACCCTTCATGAGGGAATGCTAGTGTTCATGAGGCCACAGGATATCCATTATTATGAGCAATTGCCCGGTGTCGATTGCCGACTGATTAACCTGTCCTTTTATAAGCAGACCGTCATGGACCTATTCGAGTATCTGGGAGAAGGATTCCCCAAAGAGTCTTTTCTAACCTCCCCCTTTCCCGTCAGCATACAGCTTTCCCAACAAGAGAAATTGCAGTTGCAACGGCGGATGGGGAAGCTGTACCAGATACCGCAGCATGAGAAACAATGGTACCGAACTGAGCTTCGTGCACTTCTTGCCGAAGTGTACAGCCATTATTTAATGCACTCCGTCATAATCGAACAGGATGAGAAACCGGAATGGCTACTTGTCTTGTGCAAAGAAATGAAGAAACCGGAACATTTTACAGAAGGCATCCCAGCCATGATCTCTTTATCCGGTAAATCGCATGCATACTTATGCCGCATATTCAAGAAATGGGAGAAGCAGACACCTGTACAATATTTGAACCGCATTAAACTCCAGTACGCAGAAAATCTGCTCTTGCATTCCGATCGAGATGTTCTGGATATCGCATTGGAAGCGGGCTTTCTCAATTTGGGGCACTTCTACAAATCTTTCAAAACCCTGTTCGGTAATACGCCGCAGCATCACCGTCGAATACACCATGTCAGGCTGACACCGTTGGTATGAGTTTCATCACAATAGACATCTCGAACCAAGTCATAGATGTAGCTAAAGTTGATAGCGCAACAAAATCATGCCTCTGGTCAAAGAATGGCAAAAGCGGCCGCAGCAAAGCGTGTATGCCGTTATCTTTTTGGATGGCAACAAGGATGTTCTGGGCATCTGGTTCGGTGAGAATGAATCGGCAAAGTTCTGGCTCAGCGTGCTGAATGAGTAGAAGAATCGCGGCGTACAGGACGTTCTCATTACGTGTGTGGACAACCTGAGCGGCTTCTCGCAAGCCATCACCGCATGCTATCCACAGACTGAGATATACCACGAACATCATCGAGTGTTTTTTGCAAGTGAAAAATGCTCAATTTTGCAGCCAAAAGTACCGAGGCACCTGCCAACCCTCCAAAGCTTAAAAAGGAATCCGTTCCATC
>NZ_BALG01000149.1 GCF_000315235.1 Paenibacillus popilliae ATCC 14706
GGCGTTCTCATTGGACACTCCTCCCTACGTAGCCCGCCGGCTTAATTGTTATTTGAGAGGGGGCGAGAGGCCCCCGTATGGTTCACCTTAATATCAACGTTACAGTGTTAAGGATGATAGAAATGACAATCAACACGATTGTAATGTCTTCCTTTTTCATCCGCTCATCCGCTCCTTTCCGTTATATTGCCTTTCGGACTGTGGTATACTTGAGTCAGACGACCGAGCCACTACTCGCCCCTACAGGGGCGGGTAGCTTCCCTACTATCGAAGCAGGGAGATGATGGCGGTTGCGAGTTGGGCCAGAGCCGTGAGAAGCAGGACCCATTCGCGAACCTTGACGCGGTCGTCTTTTTGCTGTGGCGGCTCTTTTGGCTGCGACGACCTATGTTTTTTCTTTTTGGCCATGTTGTTCACCTCCTTTCTATATCTCTATTATATACTGATATCACTATATAGTCAATGCTTTTTGTACTGTTAACAGTATAATTTTTATCGTTTTTGTGGTATGTTATTGTTGAGGTGATAACATTATGGAAAACAAACAGAAGGCTTCTACGCGAGCCAAGAATAAATACAACGCTGCGAATTATGAACAGATAAATTACTGGGCTAAGAAGGGGGAACGCGTCAGAGTGGATGCAGCAGCAAAAAGCAGCGGTAAAAGCCG
>NZ_BALG01000148.1 GCF_000315235.1 Paenibacillus popilliae ATCC 14706
TGGGGTGGTGAGAACTTTCATTCTACACGAATCCGGCCATGGGCCCTTTGTTTTTTATTCCCAGAAGGTGTCGCACTTCATTTTACAATCCGTCGTATGTAAAATCGCTGATTGCATTTTTATCATCTCCCCTTGACAAATCCTTGCTGCAACCGTATTACCAAAATACATGTTTTTTTGCAACCTAACCCGTCTAAAAATGATAAGAGCCCCAGGACTACTCCTGAGGTTCTTTGTCTTGCTCTTCATTTTCAGACGGACTTTCCAGCCCTTCGCGTTCGATTTTTTCGTCGATCGCCTCTTGGATGAAGGAGGCCCGGCTTTTACCGCTGCTTTTTGCTGCTGCATCCACTC
>NZ_BALG01000147.1 GCF_000315235.1 Paenibacillus popilliae ATCC 14706
CCATACTTGGTACCATTAATCAAGAGGTTATTTCAGTTTTTTTCCAAAAGAAAAAGCACCGCGAAGGGTGCTTTATAAATTATTTTCGGACTAATATTTTCAAGCATGAAATCGCCCCCCCTTACATTTTTCAATAAAAGGAAGGTATTTCCTCCTCTTATGTCGAAAGTATTAGTTCGAAAGGAGGTGACATCAATATGAACTGGAATTCTGTTAACTCTTCCAACCTATCGGCGGTTGCGTATGATGCTGAAACAAGCACGCTTTACATTCGATTCCAAAGCAGTGGCACATACGCATATTATGACGTTCCATCGAACGTATACCAAGGCTTAATGTCCGCCAGTTCTCATGGTGGGTATCATGCGTCGTACATTAAGGGCCGCTATAGGTATCAGAAACTCTAATCCTGATTGATTAAAATAATGGCCGGCCCGGTTAGCATAATTTCTTCCTGGCTGGTCGTTATTTTAAAATTCTCGTGCGGGTCAACATTCACGGAACGGACTCCTTCTCTTCCCATAAGCTCGTCTGTAAGTTCCTTTGTAGATGCTTTCATAAAATGACCTCCAAAACTGATTTTTGATAGTTATTCCCATTCGGCAGTTTCAATATGTAAAATTTCCGACCACTCAGGAGGCAGCTAAGGCAGGTCATAACCAACCACTGAATAATCAGTGACTTGGAAAACATTATATGTTATATTTTGTATAAAAGGGGGGATGATCATGTTTGCTTATTTTAAAGGTGCTGGTGCTTCGGCTTTTGTTGCTACGGTAATTACGCTTTTAGTTTTTCATTTTGAATTAATATGGCTTCTCGGAAAATCCCTTCATGGGTTGTTTATGGCGCTTACATTCACTATCGCGTCCAATTATGTTGGTTGTGTTTTAGGTTGGGTTTTACTCACTTTCCTAAATAAATCCAGGTCAATAGATACTGGTACAGCCGTTATGCTTTATGTTTTATTGGGTTGTGTATTTACCGCTATGCTGAGTTTCGTATTTAGTTCTGGCGTATTTTCTTTTACCCTTATCACAATGAGTGGTTCAGTATCTTTTTACTTGGCGCAACGCATTACTCATGGATTACTATCTTGGAGTGCCGTATTATTCGGCCCGCTTGCATTATTTACTTCATCGTACAGTTACCTGTATCTGACTATTTAAAAGTAGGGGATCATAAAATCCCCTACTTAATTTGATTGACCTGTTCAGGAACAAGTCCCCTCAGTTATGCCTTTATCCATTGGTGACAATAACGCTCCCGGTCCCTCTGTACCATGATCATACTGATAAAGATTTTTAGGTGTTTCGTTATTTTTCTGCACCCATACTTCGTAATTCGGGAAGCCGTCATGACCACCTGCTACACATACGCGTCCATTTTTACGAACAGTGAAGTACATCTCGTAATCAATGTCTGGTGATCCAGGAACTCGTGGGTTACTTGCTGCGCCAACAGCCTTAAAATACAGTATATTGTCTTTGACTTTAACGTCTTCAACTTTAATTCCACTGGTACTAGCTTTTTTGCACTTTTTTTGGGTTTCAACCGAACTTGGGGCAACTTCACTAGGATAAAATTTAAGAACGTTTTCACATGTCGTACCCGTCATTGCCATATCTGTGACAATGTCAAGGTCATCTAAATCAACTTTGATATACTGTGCGATGCGGTACGAACCGTCGAATGAAAAGCCTCGGTTATCCCCATCAAATGTAGTTCCTACCAAAGGGTTCGGATGCGGAATAGTCGCTTCCGGTATAAAGGCCTTTATCTTAATCACTACTGTTGACATTTGCATATCCCCCCGCTTCGAGAATAGATGCGGTCGGCGTACGCCCGAAGGTCATACCCGGCCACATCTCTAATTCTGCTGACACTAGCATAATAACACGGATTTTCTCGCAATTATTCCCGTGATATTCCCACGATATTCCCGCGATTTTCCCACCCCGCTAACAGCGCATAATTTGCAAGGGCTACGCGGCGCAAGCGGTAGAAAACACTCTTCGAAATATGCATCATTTTCGAGACATTAATCCAGCTTTTTCCCTCGATAAGGTGCAGACGAATTAATGTTTCATGCTCAGGATACTGCTCCTTCATCGCACCCAACACCGCATCGATGCGCTGCTTCTCGGCCTGCAAATCCTGATACTCCGCCAACTGCTCCAGTATGGCTTCGTATCCTTCAGGCGTTCCTGTGCGCGCCTCGATGACTTTCTGGATCTTTTTTCGCAGCTCATTCAGCAGCTCCCGATCTTCATCATCGTCTGAGATGCACTCAGAGACCGCCTGACGCTGTTTTAGTGTCCCGGTAGGGTAAATCCCTAGGTAAGCATGTGCAACGGCTTCTAGGCGCTGCTCATGCGGCGTGAGGTACATGTACGACGGTAGACCCCTCAGCTTACGGTGCAGCTCCTGCAAGTGGTCATCCTCGTTTAGCCGACTCACGGTAATGCCGTTGCCAACGCTGTATGTCTCCAGGACGCGGAGGCGGCCAATGATGTCACAGTATCCGGTTAATTGCTTGATGACTTGTTGTTCGATTTGATTCACAGACTTCCTCCTACGCGCTTATTGGCCCTGGTCTTCTTTCGGATCCAATTCAGCATCACTTTCAACCATTCTGCAATCCGGGCAAAACGATAGCCCGCAGCAAGGACACTGTTCCCAAAACATGTCGCATTCTGGGCATTTATCTTGGTCTTTCATGACTCCGTTTCCTCCCCTGCTCGCACTCTTTTCAAAGCGAAGTCCGTTGCAAAACGCTTGTTAACTGCATGTATATAT
>NZ_BALG01000146.1 GCF_000315235.1 Paenibacillus popilliae ATCC 14706
GTGAAGTACATTGGAAAAGCAAATCAATCCGGGTATGAGTGAAGAAGCTCTGAAAAAACTTCATATATACATTTCATTATTAAATATCAAATACGGGCCGCAATTAAAAAAATGAAAGTTGAAGGGCGCAAAGTCGCGCTCTCCTTGGCAAAAATGACATGAATTATTCCAAATTTTATTCCTGGGGGACAGCGAAATGAACTCGGATATAAAAATTACATTACATGGCGGAGAAATGATGTATTCGGCTATGAACAGCCAAGTAAATGCAAAGGAATATTCGCTGCGGAAAATGTATGCGTGGTTTACGATGCTCAACGACAGGCAAAGGCCTATAACATGGAAAAAGCCAAGCAAGAAAGGCACCCGTGTTAAGTGGGAGATGGTCACGACTCAACAAGAATATGAAATGGCGTGGGATGAGTTAGAGGGATATATACATGCAGTTAACAAGCGTTTTGCAACGGACTTCGCTTTGAAAAGAGTGCGAGCAGGGGAGGAAACGGAGTCATGAAAGACCAAGATA
>NZ_BALG01000145.1 GCF_000315235.1 Paenibacillus popilliae ATCC 14706
TGGTGAGAACTTTCATTCTACACGAATCCGGCCATGGGCCCTTTGTTTTTTATTCCCAGAAGGTGTCGCACTTCATTTTACAATCCGTCTTTTGTAAAAAGATTTTTTTTCATCGGGGGAGTCAAGGGTAAGCAGTTTTTTCATTCCTTCTTGATCACGAAAAATATAAACGGTAACGACCGTATGAAAATCTGCATAGGGGTCTTCAGGGAAACTAGGGTCATAACATTCAATAAATTTTTCTTTGGTTATTTGTTTTGCCGCATATTGTTTTATTAATCTTTCGCCGATTTGATCTAGCGTAAACGGATTAGGGATATGTAGAGTCAGGTACGTTTCATACAGTTTATTTATATCAAGCTGCATTTAAAATCATCTCCTTCTTATTTTTAAACTAGGAAACTAGAGCCAATAAGTAATTTGAACTAGCCCATCATTTTATGGGCAAACCCTTTTTAAGCGACGGATTGTCAAGCAGAAAGAGTAACATAAACATTTACTTTCTGTTTATTTGCCCTTACTGTCCTCGAGATCTCCAATGTGGATTCATTTTTTCTCCTTCTTTACCATCTGTGCCATAAAAAATGTGACCGGTTGCTCTTTTCGCAGCATGATAATGCCAATAATATTTAGTTCCGATATACCCTTTATCCGCATGATTTTCAGGTCCAACGGGTTCCCCACCAAATGATGCTGCTAATTGTTCTGCCGCTTCTTCACTTGTGGCCCAAACCGAAGTATGTTTGTTTTTACTTAACCACTGCTTAGCTTCCTTAAATGTTAATAGACCCCCACTAATGTAAGGAGATATGAATCTTCTGTAACATATTTAAGATAACCCATCTTACAGAAATTTTGTATTGTTACCGGTTTGAGTCCCAAACCTTTGTAACCGATAACCTTCCCTATATCGTTGACGAGCTTTTTCAATGAATGAATCATTTTCAAAATGTATATATCCAGCTAAGTATAATGCTTTTAAGTAGCTTTCAAATCTTACGTTTCCTAGAACTGCATCTTCTTCATCAATTCCCCAAAAGATGTCTGTTTCAAGAGATAATAATTTTGTGCCTATTTGTGTTGTGCCACCTGACATATATACTTGATCATCTGAATTAAGTCAGGCCTGTTGATTAACCAAATTACCCCATATCAAAATAATCGGGATTCTCCTAATAGAATACAATGAATCCGTAACTGCCACTCAACGGGAAG
>NZ_BALG01000144.1 GCF_000315235.1 Paenibacillus popilliae ATCC 14706
ATCTGGGCCGAGTTCTTCATAGGGCACACCCGTCCGCAGCATGATGAAGATGATGCGAAGCATCAGGTGAGCCAGTGCCATATTTGCTTTTTTCGGCCCTCGTCGCTTGACCAATCGGTAATAATAGGCGGATAGCCGCGTGTTTTTTGTTTTGGCAGCAGCCCAAGCAGCCTGACATAGCACGGACTTTAATCCTTTATTCCC
>NZ_BALG01000143.1 GCF_000315235.1 Paenibacillus popilliae ATCC 14706
GTACGGCGTTATCGATGGAGATTGCCTTTGGCGTGGCTGCCGCCCAGTACCCCTCGAAAGCGTTCCAAACGGCTACGGCTGACCGTGGCAAAGAATTTGCCTGTTATGCGAGCTTGGAGGCCACTCATGGCGTGCAGGTTTATTTTGCTGACCCGTATTCCTCCTGGCAACGAGGTTCCAATGAAAACGCCAATGGCTTGCTGCGAGAGTTCTTCCCCAAAGGGACGGATTTCGCCCAGATTACAG
>NZ_BALG01000142.1 GCF_000315235.1 Paenibacillus popilliae ATCC 14706
ACCATGATGTAATCAGGATGCGTCAATTGTTCACTTACAGGTCCGTCATGCTGAGAGCCTACGGTCTCTACGACACGGAGAGGCTGGCTGTCGTTTGCCCGTAGAGCCACATGACATTTAATCCCTGCCCGTTCTCCGTGGTAAGGGGCCCATGGCAGACGAGTTTTCCCTACCGTAACCGTGGTGGAATCGATGAGCAGCAATTCTTTTGGAATCGAAAGTTTACGTCGGGTCTCCCGGTTACATTTACAGACCATGA
>NZ_BALG01000141.1 GCF_000315235.1 Paenibacillus popilliae ATCC 14706
CTACATACGCCGATTGTGACGGCTCCAATGCCTCGGCCCGCCTATCCGGGCAGCCTGGCCTCGCCATCGGCGATGGCGCATGTGATGTGCCAAAAATACGTGAGCAGCCAGCCGCTCTACCGGCAGGAACATGAATGGACCCGTTTAGGTTATCCCTTGTCCCGGCAAACGATGGCGAACTGGATGATCTACGGCGCAGAGCACTGGCTGCTGCCCGTTGTG
>NZ_BALG01000140.1 GCF_000315235.1 Paenibacillus popilliae ATCC 14706
ACGGCAAAATCGACCGTTCGAAGCTGCCGGAGCCGGAGAAACTCGAAGGCGTGTCTGGCAGCATGGCGGCGCCGGAGAACGATATCGAGCAGAAGCTGGTCAACGCGTGGCAGGAGGTGCTCGGGCTGACGGCGGTCGGCGTCGAGGACAATTTCTTCGACATCGGCGGCCATTCCTTGAAGGCGATCACGTTGGTCGCCCGGCTGAAGCAGGAATTTATCGTCGATGTCGCCGACATCTTCGCTTATCCGACGATTCGGCAGCTTGCCCGTCATATCGAGTACCGGCCGAATCATCTGCGGGAGAAGCTGACGCGCATACGCGAACGGTATGCCGCGGCGCTGGACGGGGAAGCGCCGGCGATGGCGGAAGCGCGCTATCGCTACCGCAGCGGCATCGAAGACCGGATGCAACCGGAAGCGCAGCGGCGGACGGAGTACCGCCATGTGCTGCTGACGGGAGCGACCGGCTATCTGGGAGCCTATCTGCTGAACGAGATCATCTTGCGCACCGGCAGCGAAGTCAGCGTCATCGTGCGGGGGCGGACGCCGGACGAGGCGCGCGGACGCTTGGCGGACAAGCTGGCCTACTATTTCGGCCCGGAATGGTTCCCGATGCATGCCGCACGTATCCATCTCGTGAACGGGGAGCTGTCGGCGGAACGGTTGGGCCTCGAGGTCGAGAACTATGAGCGGCTCGCCGGGGAGGTTGACTGCATCGTCCACGCGGCGGCGAACGTGAAGCATTACGGCCAGTATGACGAATTCGTGAGGAGCAACGTGACGGCGACGGAACGGTTGATTGAGTTGGCGTTGGAACGGACGCCGAAGGCGTTCCATCATGTGTCGACGATGTCGGTCGGCATGGGCACCATTGAAGGCCGCGCCGAAGTGCTGTTCACGGAAGATGATGGCGATCTCGGCCAGCAGCATCTAAACGTCTATGTGAAGACGAAATTCGAAGCGGAGCTGCGGATTCAGGAAGCCCGCGCGCGTGGTCTGCAGGCGAGCATATATCGGGTCGGCAATATCGTCTGTCATTCAGACACGGGCCATTTCCAGGAGAATATCGCGGACAACGCTTTTTACAATACAATCAAAGCTTATCTTGGCCTAGGGGTCGTGCTGGCGTCGGAGCCGGACACCGATCTGTCCTTCGTCAATCAGGTGAGCGCGGCCATCGTCACGCTGTTCGACAAGCCGGCGCTCTACAACGGAACGTATCACGTGTACAACCCTCATCTGATCCGTCTGTCCGAGCTGCTGGCTGTCCACACCGGTATCGCGGTGAAGCCGTTGGCTCCCGGCCCGTTCTTCGATGAACTGTACGCCCGCTTCGAGAGGGAAGAGAACCGGGAGGCGGTAGAGAGCGTGCTGCTGCACAACGGCTGGATGGATGAAGCATCCGGCGAGACCGTCTTCGTGCATACGGGCGAACGGACGGCGGCGCTGCTCGCTCGTCTGGGCTTCGCATGGACGAAGCCGGCGGAGGCGGAATTCCGGCGACTGCTTCAGCACGCCGAGACTTTAAATAAGAGTACAGATTGACTGCGGAAAAGACTTGCCCGCGATGAGCGGGGCCACTGAAAAAGTTCCTTCGTCCTGAAAGAGACAATTCTTCATTTTTTGAAGAGTCTGTCTCTTTTTTTTCGGTATATCAAAGTATCTCATCAAAGGCTGATGATCTCTGTGCTCCCGAAGCAACAAAGCATTATGTTGAGCCCATATATGGAACTCTGCCATTAACAGTGAGTATCGGAACTTAGTGCTTGAAATAAGTATATTCAAGCTGTATATTTTAGACAATATGAGTCTCAAATAGATCGAAGTTCCATATACAAAAGTAAATGCAATGATGTAGTAGGCCTTCGTTATAAAATACTTTCGTAGATGAGGTGGACAATGAATCGAATTTTACTGGTTGAAGATGATGATAATTTGGTGTTTGGTATTGAATATACTTTAACGAGTGAAGGATATACCGTTGTTCTTGCCAGTAGCTTAGAAGAAGCCAGAAAGGCATTGATGGCAGATGCCGTCGATCTAATTTTGTTAGATGTGAATCTACCTGATGGTTCGGGGTATGCCCTCTGTAGGGAAATCCGGGTATCATCTCAAGTTCCCATCATATTCTTGACGGCTTTAGATGAGGAGGCAAATGTTGTTGCAGGCCTAGATTTGGGAGCAGATGATTATATGACCAAACCGATCCGTACCAAAGAACTTCTCTCCAGAATGAAAGCCGTATTAAGGCGCAACCATAAACCTAAGAATGAAGTAAATAGTTGGATATCCGACGATATTGAAGTCCGGGCTCTCGAAGGAACTGTTCTTAGAGCTTATGTTGACGGGGCTGGAATATCGTTTGCTACTGATGTTAATGACTCACCCGAAACAAATTTGTAGCAGAAGTACGATTCTTCACCGTCTTTGGGATATGTCAGGAGAGTTCATTGATGACAATACCCTATCGGTCCATATCAGAAGGTTAAGAGAGAAAATTGAGGATACTCCTGCTATGCCGAAATATATCATTACCATTCGAGGAGTCGGATACAAATGGAATGCAGAAGTCGTAGGACGATAAACCATGATTGAAATCTTCCGTAATCCAGAATGGAAGTCCATCGTCATTAAAGTCATTGTATTACAAGTATTGTTAGCGGTACTCGTGTTCGTTTTTATGAGTCAGCAAGTCGGGCATATCAATAAGGCCATAGTGAATCAGAATGTTGCGCTGATTGGTCACGTTTTGAAGAAAGAGCCGCAATTTGAAAATGAAATAATCCACTACATCACTCAGGGAGCCCAAGAACATGAAGTAACAGAAGGCAAAAGGATATTGGCGCAATATGGGTACAACGAAGAGTTGTTAGACTATCCGTATTTTGCTTTACGGTTTTATCGGTGTCATTGTATTAATTGCTTTCTTGAATATTGTAAATACAGTAAGTACGAATCTCATTCTTCGCACGAAAGAGTTCGCAGTACTCAAGGCCATCGGCATGACCCAGAATGAAGTGAAGAAAATGATTATTTTAGAAAGCATATTTTATGGCTTGTTTGCCGCTGTGATCGGAATTGCTATAGGGACGGCTCTGAGTTATAGCATACATGTTCTCTTCGCAGGTGCTTTGGATATAGCTTGGACGATCCCATGGTACAGTATCGGCATTGCTTTCGCGGGTGCCATGATTACGACGTTCGTCGCAACGATTTGGCCGATGTACAGGTTATTAAAAGTAAGTATCGTAGATGCTCTTCATAGGGAGAATTAGAGTACACTAGCTGAAAAAGAGTCCATAAATATCGAAATGGGAAGACGAAACATGGAAAATAGATCCGTTAGATCCTCTGCCTTCAGAGGATCTTTTGCTTACTCTACAGATTTCTTGAAAAACATTAAGCCCCCTCAGTAAAGCTTCCTCTTTATTTAAAGTCCAAATTAATCGTTATTTCAAAAAGGGGAGCATTCGGATTTCGAAATTAATATTATGGTAAAAGCAAAGGTTCGAAAGGGGAAAGATGGTAATGAAGAAAATCATTCTGTTTTCAATGATTCTAGTATTGATTCTGGGATTTCATACGCAACTTGCGTTGGCACTTTGGCATTCTGGATATTCACATGATGCAACCATAGGATATGAAAATCGAAACTGGATGAGTTTGATTAATGATAATACTAGATTAAGTGATTTATCCATTCCAGGTACACATGACAGCATGGCTTATCGAACCTACCAGCCTGCAACGGATCATGTGTATACACAGTCGATGACGCTGAACACGCAATTACATTCCGGAATTCGCTTTTTGGATATTCGTTGCCGTTATGTTGACGGTTCTTTTTCGCTTCAACATGGCCCCTACTACTTAGATGCCATGTTCGGAGACGTATTAAATGAGGTTGCTGATTTTTTGAAATGCAATCCGAGCGAAACGGTTTTGATGCGCATCAAACAGGAACAAAGTTCTGTTTCCGACAGCGTGTTCCGTGAAACCCTACAGAGATATATCGATACGTGCCCTGAATTTTTTTGGGACAGCCAAAACGGAACGATCACAAATCCATCGCTAGGAGAAATGAGAGGGAAAATCGTGATTCTCCGCAATTTTTCCTTGTCGAATATGGGTATCGATTATGCTCATCAATTCAATATTCAAGATAATTATAAAGTCTCAACGAACTGGGATTTATACCAAAAATGGCTGGACGTAAAACAACAATTGCAGAAAGCAAATGAAAGTCATCAAAAAGGTTCTCAAACCAATTTCATCAATTATTTAAGCGGCGGGAATCTTGCGTATCCATACTTTGTTGCAAGCGGACACAGCAGCCCTGGAACATCGGCTTCCCGGCTTGCTACGGGGTTGACGACTCCCGGCTGGGCAGACTCATATCCCGATTTCCCCAGAACGGATTGCTTCCTTGAAATATGCACAATTTTATTTGAAGGAACGAACGTGTTGACAACGGATTATATAGCCAATCACAATGTGGAGTATACCGGCATCGTTGTGGCTGATTTTCCGGGAAAAGGATTGATTGAAAATATTATTCGTACGAATAAGAAACGATTTATATAAACATATTTTTGGTGAACCGCATCCCGTACAGAAAACCGGGCCTACTGCAGCTTTGAGCCACCGATGGTTACCCTGAGCACGTGTACAAAAGTACACCTCTCGTTGCTATGCCGTTCCCAAAAATGAAGAATTGGCTCTTTAGGGCGAATGGACTTTTTCAGTGGCCTCCCCAACAGCGGGGGGCTTTTTGGCGTTTATTTGGTTGCGAAGGCCGACTGCAATGAAACAGAGCAGGTTTTTTACAGAGCGTTTGTCACACTATTAATACAAAATATAATTATACTTATTTAATATTATGCCTTCATAAATACTATAATTTAACATGCTGTCACAACATTTCAAAAAGGGGGGAGCATTCGGATTTCGAAAAAACTCTGATTTAATCCAAAATAGGAAAGCGACAGGTGGTGATGAAGAAAATTATTCAGTTTTCAAACTAATTCTCTACCGAAAAAGGAGATAGACATGAAAAAGTACATTGCATTAGTTTTGTTTATTTTTCTCGCTTTCACAATTACCACCGTTGCTTCGGCTTCGGGAGCTGGGGGTTCTAGCTGGAAAAACAATGTCTCAAAGTATGAAAATATTAAAAATTCGGATAGTCGCTATAACAACAGAGGAACTAATGTTACGAAAAATGAATTCGAGAGAAATCTCTCAACTTCAGGGTGGAATAAATCAACTAGTAAGGATGGCAAAGTCAATATTTATGATAGAAACGGAGCAAAGTACGCTATTCGTGATAATGCAAAGTCAACTAGCGGGCCAACAGCTGACTATTATAAAGCAAACAGTAAAAAAATTGATACGAAAATCAGACTGGGTACAACGAAGTGATAATTAAAACGGATAGCCAATTTCAAAAGGTTTCCGCTTTGGCTTACGAGATAATCGATTGCAAATCGCGGTTGCCAGGTCAAGTGTTTCGAGGGCCATTCAATCAGTTCCATTTTGAAGAATTTGATTGGGCGATGAGTGAGGATTTTTGGCCTTGTCTTCAGCAGATAGCCGCTAAGTCGCAAGATCCATATATGTTAATGGGAGTGATTGAGCCGCATCCCGTCAACTATTTTTATCAAAAGTTCGGCTGCTATAACTGGTTTGAGTTGCCTCCGACCATGTCTGGGGATGATTATTGGAGCGTATTGGGGCTGGCGCCGACAGGCAGTTCGGCGGATTCATTGTTATTTAACTCCGACGTTGTCGTGTGGCTCTCCCCATCTAAGAACTGGGCGATTTGGGGCGAACGGACGCATGGTCTCTGTGTCCTGGCTACCCGGAATACAACAGATTCCACCCGCGTGAATCATTCCTGGTTATCGGCGGATGAAGCACTTCAGGGCATCATTCCGATGCATTTTTCGAGTGGGATCGTTCCGACCAATTTTGCCCGTGCGTTACGCGTGAATTACCGTTCTGAACCGGGGTCGCCTATACGTTAATCCGGAACACAGACGATTTGGCCGATTCGTCGGCATGAATCCGACCAGTCACCGCTCTCCTATTCTATTAAAGAATGTGAGCGGTGACTACAGAAAAAATGGTGAGATAAAATTATTGCGAACAAGAAACAACTTATATAAAGCAACTTCCTCCTGTCTATGAAAATGTCACTTGTGCAATCTATGACTCATTTCCCTGATGGTCCGTCCCTCTTTCTTCGTTTCTTCACTATATTGATTCATTTTTTGTCCTTTGCGCGGCGGCATAAAAAACCCCTCCGGTCAACAGTGTTGATCTCATGGGACAGACCCCATAACGCGAGACAAATTAAAACACCTAGTCTGGTGAAAAATAGTTATCGAGGTCAGATTGAGCCGTAACAAGGACGGCAAAAAGCAAAGCGTAGTTGGGGGAGTAAATGTGTTGTGAGCATCTCAACCGCATCTCCGACGGAATTTACGCATACGGAACTACCGCCTACTGGCCGTTTTTTCTTAAACCGGCAGAGTCGTTTCAAATTTTGGACAATGGCTGTCCACGTGGCCTGCTCCTGCATGCGCTCCAATCCTCGGCTATGGGCTCGGTTCATTCCGTGAACGTTCTTCGCCTCTGCAAAGACGTGTTCACAGCGAACTCGCATTTTCTGCACGTGACGGTATCTGTACAGGTGGGAATCCGGATCGCTGGTGCTTCGATGGGTCTGGTTCGAGAAGGTTTTTCCATGAAAATCTTCATGGATGGCTTGTTCTGTAAGGCGGGTCTTGGTCGTTCGCGGTGGGTTGCTCCTTGCCTTCGCATTCATCTTCGGCGGCTTGACGTGCCAAATAAGCCTCTATGGATTCGACAG
>NZ_BALG01000139.1 GCF_000315235.1 Paenibacillus popilliae ATCC 14706
GAACAAAAAGAAAGATCTATAATCCAATAGATGTATTGGGACCGCATCGTCAGTCCCAGCTACAACTGGCAGCTTAAATTCAGACGAATCCTGGTAACTCACTTAAGAAAGAGAAAACACGAACAACAATAGAAGCACGGAGTAGCCGTAGATGAATTTTCATAAGGGCAATGACCCCGTAAAGGAGCGAGAAACGGCATCCACCTCTTGAGAGACAGAACGAAGGAATGTAAGGGCTAAGACCCAGCGTGACATGGGAGGGTAAGTCGTCAGGAGAATGGTGTGGATATCCATAGTGTGCGGTCATAGAATGCACCCATAGATTTGCAAATGATGCCGATCTCTATTCCTGCCACCGCCTCATCCAGGAAAATATGTCATTGCTACATGAGTTCTCCAATTGTCTTTCAGAGAGTTGTTTGAAATTCTAAGAATGAGTGAGAAAACGGGAGAAAAAATTAATTTATAGTGGGAGTATATAAAAATTAGAGAAGCAAGGTACAAACCAGGAAAATCTGAGCCATTTTTATTTTTACCTGCTGATGTAGGACGGAAGGGCAAAAGCCGCAGATTTACTCAAAGATCAATAGAAAAAATCGTTGAGAAATATGCTAAATCATATGGAAAATCATCTTTATCAGTGCATACGTTAAGACATTCTTTTGCAACTCGATATCATAAAGAGAACAATGATGTTCCCAAATTAAGAAATCAATTGGGCCATTCTTCAATTCAAACAACAATGATTTATACTCATTTGACAAACGATGAAATGAAAGAAGCAATAAACAGAATGGACAATTAATTAATAATGACACAAAGTAACCCTTTTGCTTGGAGGAAGTTGCCCTTAATGGAGTAGTAGTGACACAAAGTAACCCTCATGCTTGGAGGAGAGTCTTATCTTTGATGAGATTGAAAGATCTCTTACAAAATGACACAAAGTTACCCTCATTAGTGTAATTTGAACTAAATAAAAAGGGTAACTTTGTGTCAATAAACTTAGAGAGGGCAACTTTGTGTCAATTAACACAATAATCGGACAGTAAATAAGGTTTTTCCTTAGATATAGACATATGTACAAAATACGGATTTTGTGTATATGAATCCGAACAAATTTCCGGCCGGAATCAAGATAACGTTCGTGTTCTATGAAGGCTCTTGTACATTTACTTCCATTTTAGTAGGTTTTGGAGTTTACACCATCTATTTTGTACGAAAATGACACCTTGCACGAAGTAGCAGGATGTAGTTCTTTACCCTGAAATAGAAGGGTTCTGTAAAATGGCACAAAAAAACACCC
>NZ_BALG01000138.1 GCF_000315235.1 Paenibacillus popilliae ATCC 14706
TGCCGCAGCTTGCCAATCTGCAAGAGCCACAGGCGTTAGCGTCCTTTATGCCGTGGTCGCCGCAGTTGCCGGACTTCTGCCGTCTGAACTAATCCACATCGATCATACACTGGCCCCAATCTGACCGCTAGGTGGGGCCGATTTGACGTTCACTATTTAGCGAAATCTGTTTATTCTAGTTTAGCAGTTACAGCCGGGCGTCGGCACCTTTTATGACTTCTTCCGGAGGCTCCAAGATTACGGACAAACTCGTCTCCCGTGCCCTGCGTGAAGCGAAAATCTACTACACGCCCAAAGAACATGATCTCTTGCAGCAACTGTTCCAAACGATGTTCGTCTTGCTTTCTGCGGCGAAAGGGTTGCTTGGCGATACTCGCTGCTTCCGCGTCATCGGCGACGGCTCCCCGGTCGAGACCGGAGCTCGCTCCTTCGGTAAGTTCCTTTGCGACTGCCGCAAGTCAGGCAACTGGAAATGCTCCTGCAAACGGCAATTTTCAGATCCTGATGCCAACTGGGGCTGGGACAGCTACCGCGAGAAATATGACTACGGGCGCACGCTCTACATGTTCACGGCAGCCGATAGTGCTTCCAATCTGCCCGTATACCTGCGATTGTTCCGCGCCAGCCAGCACGACGCCCTCCCGATCTATACTATGCTGGAACATGATGATATTTCCGCCATCATCGACCTGAATCTCAGGCGTTCCGGGCAAACGGTATACAACGAAATGAAAATGGGTGCCGACGGCGTTCCCGTCTGCCCCATTGGTCGCAATATGCTCTGCTGGGGCAAGTGTTTAGGGCGACAACGCATCAAGTGGCGCTGTCCCGCAAAAGTCGGAAAATGGGAGTGTCCTACGCCCTGTTCGCCTTCCGAGTACGGGA
>NZ_BALG01000137.1 GCF_000315235.1 Paenibacillus popilliae ATCC 14706
GGCGTGTCCAGCTAAGGACACAACTTCTTATCGGTGAAAGTCCGATCGGGAGAACAGACTACACTCCCGTAGCCTGAGAGGCATCGCGGAACGAAAGTGAACCGATGAAGCCCTCTGACAAACATTCTGCAGGAATGCGGCGAAACTCCAGGTTGTAACGCACAGTGAACGCAGATGTAGCCTCGTTACACGCAATTCCGGTGGCTGAGACGGTCGATAACGCGCGAAAGCAGCAAGAACTGACTGAAAGAGTCTGAAACGGCAGTTCTCACCGGCGGGGTATTAGCGGCGACATGGAGGGAAAGAGGTTGTGGAAACTGGAGAAGCCCTCGGTACCCGGTGAAGAAATCTCATCGAGGAGACTGTCCCTATAACCGCGATCGGGAAGTGGGAAAGCAGGTACCAGGGTG
>NZ_BALG01000136.1 GCF_000315235.1 Paenibacillus popilliae ATCC 14706
AGAAATACGCTTCATCCCGGGCGTAATCCTCAATTGCTTTCGTAATGTTCTCTTTGGTTAACGATGTTACATGGATGTCAGGACATCCAAAGGGGAAATAATTTAGTTGTTCTTTATCCATACACAAATAATAAATATTGGGTGTCCAAAATGTTATCGTATAGGTAACTCCATCCTCCATATCAATAAACATATCAATACTATCATGATTGACATTGATATCATCATAATAAGGAGGATAGCAGATTTCGATAATCTTCATCTAGGCCATATCATCCTTCCCCTAATCACTATACATTCTACGTAGTTCCTTAATAACTTCTTTTTGCTTATTCTTGTCGACTTTGCTACGATATCAAATCCATCCATTCTTTCCACTCAATTACACCCAAGCGATAAATAAAAATAAGTAACAAATGTTTACTCATCTTGATTGAATTCATCTTGGTCTTCTTTAATTTCAGCCAGCATTTTATTCAGTTTCTTGATATCAAAACGACCGTTTTGTGCAATAAAATTAAACTTCAGCAGGCCTGTTGATTAACCAAATTACCCCATATCAAAATAATCGGGATTCTCCTAATAGAATACAATGAATCCGTAACTGCCACTCAACG
>NZ_BALG01000135.1 GCF_000315235.1 Paenibacillus popilliae ATCC 14706
GGTGCTTCGATGGGTCTGGTTCGAGAAGGTTTTTCCATGAAAATCTTCATGGATGGCTTGTTCTGTAAGGCGGGAGGAAGGGCCGGACGCCGGTGGAGGCGGCGGGTCTTGGTCGTTCGCGGTGGGTTGCTCCTTGCCTTCGCATTCATCTTCGGCGGCTTGACGTGCCAAATAAGCCTCTATGGATTCGACAG
>NZ_BALG01000134.1 GCF_000315235.1 Paenibacillus popilliae ATCC 14706
TCGGTTCGTTTGTAAGGGTACAAACATTTTACCGAGTTGGCGGCTTTTTTTCTATTCTTAAATTGTATTTTGTTGGTTAATCAACAGGCCTGATTTTTTACTATTCTTTTATTATAGATGTCTCCGTTTTCAATGTTAAGCACAATCCCACTAATGTCTATTGTATCTTTATCCTTCCACTTCATCTCAACAGTTCGTTGGGGAAAATTCCAATATATCGTTTTTGTCTTTTTTGTTCTTAACTCCATTAATTCTACTCTAATTGCATAAGGGGTAGTGGAATGTTCATTCACAAGATAAGCCTTTAATGAGTGTTGTTTATCCTGTGACGTTACTTCCTGTAGAAACTCACCTTTTGGTAAGCAAGACATGCACTCAAAAAAATAATAGTTGAATCCTTTTATACCAATCCAGATTAAAGCTATCATTATAACTGCAATCATGATTCCTTTTTTAAGCATATACTTCCCTTTTTTGTTAATATGCACTTATTATAACAGTAAATCATACAGCTTTTTTAAGGTCTAATCTTCTGTAGTCAACAGGACTTATATAGCCTAAAGTTCCATGTATCCGATGTTTGTTGTACCCATGTACGTCTTTTTCTTGGGCGAGTCGAGATTGGTTAAGAATGGGCAATACTTCAGGATGAAAGATAGGAGGGAAAGGGGCATGAGCATGACTCAGATTGCAGACGAGCTGGGACGGGATCGCAAGACGATCAGGAAGTGGCTGCAGGCGGACGAGCCAGGCGTATACCTGAAGCGCAAGCCGACAGCAGGAAAGCTGGATGCCTACAAAGAAGTATATACGCCATCGTATGGCGGAAGGCTGTCTGAATGCGAGAGTCATTCTGGTCGAGATCCGGGAGAAAGGCTACACCGGCAGCAGCACCATCCTTCGAATCTTCATGCAGCCGCTGCGACCGTCCATTCAATCGAAAGCGACGGAGCGGTTCGAGACGGCGCCTGGCGAACAAGCGCAGGTGGACTGGGGACATTTCAAGGTTGACTATGATGGAAAAAGTCTGCGGCACAAACATCCGTTTTACGCCCAGGTACGTTTTTCATTCGCTGGGCATTCGCAAGGGGAACGGATTACCGCAGTTTACGGAGTGATGACAGCGATTAGCGGAATTGCCGTTACGATGCTAAAGACGATCTCTGCGATGCCGACCTGCTTGATCGTTACCTTCTGACCAGGCATCCAGACCGCACGCAGGAATAGCGCTACAAATGGAAGAGCAGCCCAGAGAGGAAGCATAAGGCCCACGGCTGCCGCAGCCACGATATGGACACCGATAGACAAGCCGTAGTACAGCCGGCTTCCTTTCTTGCGAATTATCGTCTTTACATAAAATATCGTTCCGGCGAAATAGAGCAGGCAAGCGGCAAAGGCCCGCCAAGCCAGGCTCCAGTCCGTTCCCCCACCTGCCTCGAAAGCAATCGGGAGCATCCAGCAAAATTGGAGGACCGCCAAAAAATCGTTAAGGAGATGGCGTTCTCGATTGCACTTCGCGAACGCCGCGTTCAGCAGCAGCAGCGGCAGCATGACGGCGCCCATCCACCAAATATCCGGCCGCATCGCCAATACGGCGCTCCCGGCGAGCGCGCCTGTGGCGCCATATCCAATCACTGGGCCTCGATATACACTGGCCCGTCCGGTCTTGATCCACTGCAGGCCGGCGAACGATCCGCAATATGCGGCCAGCCAGGCGATTCCAAGCCAGGCGTGAATGGCTTGCGGCTTACTGGCGAACATGCCTGCCGCGAACGGAATGATAAGCATCGCCCATGCTCGGTGCTGATTTGGAATATATGCCCGCAGAAGCTTCGATCTGCGGTTGAGATGTTCCTTCGACATCGTTCCTGTCTCCCCCTTGTATGAACTGTTGCTTCAACCTGGCATCTCTACTGTATCTTACTTAAATCGCCGGGCGCTGTCTAAGCTCGCATAGGAACTTTCGCCATTCTGTCAAAAGTGTACGACGCTATCACCCCATTTTATGTGATGTAGATCACAATTCCGAAAATGACGCTATGGTACTTTTACATCGTTAACATAAAACCACAACCAACGTTGTAGGAGGGAAGGACAATGCAGGAGCAGAAGTGGAATCAAGCCTCCTCCGGATTGAAGTCAGCCATGTCCTTTCAGAGTGGAGAGATTTTCGGATTGAATTTGCGGTTCATGCTTATTGTGTGCGTGTTTGTCGCCAATGCGATTGAGCCGCTTATCGGTACGATGCCCGTGTTGAAAGGTTTATTCGTCTGGATTTTTACGTTTCATATGCCGTTGTTCGTCTTCGTCACAGGCTATTTCGCCCGCAGCAATCTGAACGGCTGTGCGGGCAGGGCCGTGATGAAGCAAATCGGCATCCAGTATGTCATTTTTCAATCGCTATATTCGCTGCTTGATGTCACGCTGTTCCATGTCCCGGGAATAAAGCACTCGTTCTTTATTCCGTACCTGCTGTTGTGGTTCCTGATCGGGCATTTGATTTGGCGTGCCATCCTGATGCTGTTCACCCGATGGCAGCTTCGCCATCCGGTCATCCTGTCGGCCATCATCGGTATTGCTGCGGGATTTCTGCCGATAGACGGGGCGTGGCTCGGTCTGTCCCGGACGCTCGTCTATTTGCCATTCTTCGCGTTCGGCTACGTCTTCCACGACGACGCCTTCCAGCGGTTCGCCGCTTCCCGCTTCCGGCCGCTGGCCGCAAGCTTGTCCGTCGGATTGCTGATTGTGCTTCTTCTATGGCCAAACGCGCTCCATCCGGAATGGCTGATGAACCATATGACGTTCCACGAGCTCGGTTGGCTGGAGCACTCGCCATGGTACGCCATCGGGATGCGCCTGTTCCTCTACGCGCTGGAGATTGTCGCATCGGCCGCGTTCTTGGCCTGGGTGCCGTCCCATGCCGGTTGGATGACCAGTTGGGGGCAGCGGACGCTGTACGTATTTTTGCTCCATGGCCTTATCATCCGGCTGCTTGTCGTCTCCGGACTGTACCATTATATTACGACCGGCCCGCAGGCCGTTCTGCTGATTGCGGCTTCGCTTGCCTGCACCGTGTTGCTGGCACAGCCAGCCGTACGATCACTATGTCGCCCGATTATCGAACCCCAATGGAACGCTCTCGGTCGCTGGCGCCGCATGTCGGTATTCCATCGCGGTATGAAGAAGGGTTAACCTTTTATCAACAGCGCCCCGTACATTTGCAGCGGGGCGCTATTCGCATTTACCGGGCCGGCCACGTCCATTTGCAGAAATTCGGCAAGATTGTCAAGGAGGCGATCCGGGAAGCGGGCGGCATGCCGTTCGAATTCAATAAGGCGGGCAAAGACTCTTCCAGACGTTCAATCTCCTTGTTCCCCTCCGCCCGATTCTTTAGGTATACGCCATGACGACTGGCAACTTGAACTACTCCACCAGATGACAAGCCACGTGGTGTCCGCTGGCAATTTCCTGGAATTCAGGAGCGGCTTGCCTGCAAATCTCTTTTACAAAGGGGCAGCGCGTATGGAACTTACATCCGGCTGGCGGGTTGGCCGGGCTTGGGATGTCGCCCTGAAGCACGATCCGCTCCGACTTGCGCGTCGGATCCGGAATTGGGATAGCCGACAGCAGCGCCTTCGTATACGGATGCAGCGGGCGCTTGAACAGCACGTCACGCGGAGCCAATTCAACAAGCGAGCCCAAATACATCACGCCAATTCGGTTGCATAAATGTTCGACAACGGATAAATCATGGGAAATAAACAAGTAAGTCAAATCTTTTTGTTCCTGCAAATCACTAAGCAGGTTAATGACCTGCGCCTGAATCGATACGTCAAGGGCAGATACCGGTTCGTCCGCTACGATGAAATCCGGATTCATGATGAGCGCGCGCGCAATTCCGACACGCTGGCGCTGACCGCCGGAAAATTCATGCGGATAGCGATCGATATGGTAAGGTGCCAAGCCGCAAATCGTCAATATTTCTTTGACGCGGTCGCGAACTTCCTTCTTGCTTGCGAGCCCGTGATCGAGCAGCGGTTCGCCAATCGCATCCCCGATCTTGATGCGGGGATTCAAGGAACTATAAGGGTCCTGGAATACAAGCTGCATTTGCGGTCTCATGCCGCGCAATTGCTTTTTGGGTAATGCATGAATGTCGGTGCCTTTAAAAAAGACGTTCCCTTCCGTCTTGTCCAGCAGGCGAAGAATCGTCCGTCCTGTGGTCGACTTGCCGCAGCCGGACTCGCCTACCAAGCCGAGCGCTTCCCCTTTTTGCAAGGTGAAGCTGACTCCGTCAACCGCACGCACATGTCCAACCGTCCGTGAGAAGAGACCGCCTTGGATGGGGAAATATTTTTTTAGATTTTCAACTTCGAGCAACGCTTGTTGGCTCATTGTGCTTTCCCCTCCTTCTCATACAGCCAGCATGACGCCTTATGCCCTTCCTCATAGGTCTTCAGCGTCGGCTGCTTCTCCGTGCATACCGATATGCAATACTCGCAACGGTCATTGAAATAGCAATTGTCGCCAAGTTCGACCGGATTCGGAACTTGCCCGGGAATCGTATACAACCGTTCCCGGCGCTCATTGATAATCGGCTTCGCCTTCAGCAACCCTTGGGTATACGGATGCTTCGGATTTCGGAACAATTCGATGACCGGCGCCTCTTCAATGACTTTGCCGGCATACATAACGACAACATGATCGGCCATCTCGGCCACGACGCCGAGATCGTGGGTAATCAGCATAATCGCCGTCTTGAACTCGCTCTTAATGTTGCGCATCAGATCGAGAATCTGCGCCTGGATCGTCACGTCCAGCGCCGTCGTCGGCTCATCCGCGATGAGCAGCTTCGGATCACAGGTCAAGGCCATCGCGATCATAATCCGCTGCCGCATGCCGCCGCTTAGCTCATGCGGGTAGGCGTCGAAGATTTGCTCTGCGCGCGGAATGCCCACGAGCTCGATCAGATCGATCGCCCGCTTGCGCGCTTCCTTCTTCGTTCCGCCCCGGTGCAGCAAAATCGGCTCAACCAGTTGCTCGCCGATTTTCAATACCGGATTGAGCGACGTCATTGGTTCCTGGAAAATCATCGCGATTTCATTTCCCCGAATATGACGCATTTCACGCGCTTTGAGCTTTAACAAGTCTTGCCCTTTATAAAAAATCTCTCCGCCTTCGATTTTCCCCGGAGGCGCGACGAGACGCATTAATGACATGGCTGTAACGCTCTTGCCGCAACCGGATTCGCCTACAACGCACAGCGTCTCGCCTTCTCTTATTGAGAAGCTGACATCATTGACCGCTTTTACGACGCCACTACTGGTATAGAAATTCGTCCGCAGATTGCGAAATTCGATCAAACTGTTTGCCATATCGTATCTCCTACCTCTTCATTTTCGGATCGAGCACGTCACGCAAGGCATCCCCGATGATGTTGATGGCAATTACCGTCAAGAAAATACATACCCCTGGCGGTATCCATAGCCACGGCCGCTTCTTAAATTCTATCATATTGTTCGCTGCCGAAATCATATTGCCCCATGAAGGTGTCGGTGGAACGACCCCGAGACCCAAATAACTCAATACCGATTCGTACAAGATGGAGCTGCCTACCAGCAACGTCGCCACAACGATAATGATCGGTATCGTATTTGGCAGCAAGTGGCGGAATATTTTACGTCTGTCGCGCAGGCCGAGCACTTCGGCCGCCTGCATAAATTCTTGTTCGCGCAGCATCAATATTTGCCCGCGCACGAGACGTGACAAGTTCGGCCACGCCATAAATCCGAGCAAAAACATAACGAGATAAATCCGTTTGTCCGGCGGAACCTTCATATCCGACATGATCGCGCCGAGAATAATAAGTAACGGCAAGCTTGGAATCGACATCATAATGTCGGCAAGACGCATAATAACCGTATCTACCCATCCGCGATAATAACCGGCAAGCGCGCCCAGCAGGCTGCCCAGCGTTACCGAGATCGTCATGGCGACAAGGCCGACGAGCAGAGAGACCCGGCCTGCCAGCATGACGCGCAGCAGAATGTCGCGGCCCAGATTGTCCGTGCCGAGCCAATGTGCGGCGCTTGGCGGCTTGTTGCCGTTGCGGATATTCATGGTCTCCAGTGAATAAGGAGACACCAGCGGTCCGAGGAAGCAGACGACAAACATAAGTAGAATGATGATGGCTCCCGTTACCGCGAATTTGTTTTTCAGCAGTTGCTTATATGCCAGCTTCCACGGGGAAGCCGGTTTGGTTTGGCGCACATGAGCTCCGTTAACGGATTCAGCTACCGTTTGAGACACAAATAACTCCCCTTTCTACTTCATCCGGACGCGAGGGTCGGCGACTCTGTAAAGTAAATCCGCTAAAAAATTCCCCAGCATCGTCAGCAGCGCCAGGAACATCGTGAAGCCCATCAGCAGGAAGTAGTCACGGGCATTGATTGCGTCCAAGTTAATGCGGCCGATACCAGGCCAGTTGAAGATTTTCTCCGTAATAATGGCGCCGGAGAACAACCCTGGCAATTCAATTCCAAGCAGCGTAATCGCAGGAAGCAGAGCGTTCCGCAGCGCGTGCTTGAATATAACGGTGCGTTCTTTCAACCCTTTGGCGCGGGCTGTCCGAATGAAGTCCTGACGGATAACGTCCAGCATGCTCGTCCGGAAATAGCGGGTCAAGCTGCCGACGCTCAATGCCGTCAGTACGGCAACAGGCAACGCCAAGTGCTGCAGCAGATCCCACAAACGCGCGAAACCTGTCGCATTGCTGCCTGACGTATACATCCCGCCGATCGGAGCCCAGCCCAAATCGACGGCAAATAGCTTGATGGCATATAACCCGACAAAGAACGACGGAAGCGACATCAGCGCGAAGACGAGCAGTGCCACCATTCCGTCATAGAAAGAGTGCTGCTTGATCGCGGCAAACACGCCGACGACAATCGCGATGGCCCAACTGAGCACAAGTACGATAGCGGCAATCAAAAAGGAGTTCCACATATAACGGTTAAGGACCGTGGTGACTGGCTGTTTGTGCTGCAATGACATGCCGAGATCACCTTTGATCGTATTTTCAGTCCAAGTGAAATAACGTTCAACAAGCGGCTTGTCCAAGCCATGGATCGCTTTGAGCTCGGCTGCGCGCTCCTTCGATAGCGTCGGGTTGGAATCGATAAAGTTCCCCGGCGCCATCGCGAAGACGGCGAACAACAGAATCGACACGCCGATAAGGGTCGGAATGAGCTGCAACAGCCGCCGCAAGGCGTAATGTTTCATAATGATTCCTCCTAGCATGAAATAAGCCCGAATGCCCAGCCTAATGGGATGGCTGAGCATTCGGTGTGCAGCACGATGAAGTCATTATTGAATTTGGATCGTGTTCAAATCTGCCGTAAACTTGCGGTATGGCGACATATCGAAGCCTTGGATCCGTGCATTCGTTGCCCACATATCGCGGCGTTGGTACATAAAGATGTAAGGCAAGTCTTCATTCAACTCTTGGTAGATTTCTTTGAAGATTGGCTTGCGCTGTTCGACGTCGACTTCGCTGCCGGCCATTTTGAACAGCTCGTCAAGCTTCGGATTCGAATACCCGATATCGTTTTGGGAACCACCCGTCTTGAACACATTCTCACCCGATTGCGGATCCGGATCCAAGTTCCAAGCCAGGAACATCATATCGAAGTCGCCTTTTTTACGTTTTTCGACAACGGCATTGAAGTCCATTTGCTCTGCGGTAAGCTCGATGCCGAGCTCTTTCCAGTTCGCTTGGGCGACCGGAATGATCGCGTCATTGACCGGGTTCGGAGAAGAAGCGGTGAACGTAACTTTAAACTTTTGTCCGTCCTTCTCGCGAATGCCGTCGGCCCCTACCGTCCAGCCCGCTTCATCCAGAAGCTGCTTCGCCTTTTCCAAGTTGTAATCGTACTTCGTTACTTCATCCGTGTAAGCCCAGGAGTCCTTCGATTGCGGAATGTCGATGACATCCGCATAGCCTTGGTAGACCGCATCAACGATTTGCCCGCGATCCAGGCCGTAAGCCAACGCCTGACGAACGCGCTTATCTTTGAACATTTCTTTGTTATGGTTGAAGGCAATATAACCGTAACCATTCGTGCGGAACAGGTTGATGTCCAGGAAGCCCAGTTCCTGAAGCTGCTCTACTTGGTCTTTCGATACGGCAACCATGTCCATATCCGTTGCGCCGGTTTGCAGCAATTGCACGTTCGTCTCATCCGTAGTAAACTTGTAGATCAGGTGCGGAATCTTCGGTGCGCCGAGATGGAAGTTCTCGTTCGCGGACAATACCGCTTCCTGTCCCGGAACGAACTTGTCCAGCTTGTAAGAACCGTTGCCGAGCGGCTTCGTGAACAAATCTTTCATATAAGACAGGTCGCCTTGCTTGTAGTCCTTGCCATAATATGCTTTGGACAGAATTCCGCTACTGCCGATAGCGGACAGGGCAAGCGCACGTGGTTCCAGCGTAGTAACTTCGATTGTGTTCGGATCAACAACCTTGATACCTTCGACCGAAGCCGCCTTCCCGTCTTTGTATTCCTGACCTCCCTTGATGGCCGCATCCTTGATGATATCGCTTGGACCGTCATAAGACTTGTCATGCAGCAGCGTCAATGTAAATGCAACATCTTCCGCCGTCAATGGGGAACCGTCACTGAACTTCAAGCCGTCCTTCAGCTTGAACGTGTATGTCAGCTTGTCTTCCGAGATGGAGTAGTCCTCTGCCAAGTTTGTCGAGTACGTTCCGTCTTTATTGATTTGAAGCAGTCCGGAAAACAATGACTCTGTCACAAAAACATCATATAAAGATTCAGAAAAGATCGGATTGAAAATACCGCTTGGTGCCAAAATACCAATGATAATCGTATCTTCCCGGTTTGTCGCCGTTGCGGGAGACTTGCTCTTGTCCGTTGCCGGAATCAAGCCGTCGGAGACCAGCTCGCCGTCATTGTTGGATGACTCTTGATTCGCTTGTCCTGCGGAATCGCTGTTGCCGCTATCGCTACCACCGCAAGCAGACAACACGAGCGTCAAGGACAGGAGCAGGCACATGATGATGCTGAATTTTTTCTTCACTACATTCTCCCCCTGATGTCCAATTTCTAATGTCTTTGCATCTTTGCAACCCTAGTATCTTGAAATAGTATACATAAAAAAATCATCGCGATGAGTGAAAAACGTTACTGCATTTATATAACATTGGTCAAATAAGTTTGCAAAAAACCCCCCATTTCAAAAGCAGGATACGAATATTTTTTCATAATACTACTTTATAATTTCGGTTTTGTAAATCCTTTTACACTTTTTACACTAAAAGTTTGTTCTTTTATGACGATAACTTTTTTTTATTACCTTATCGTAGAAAAGTCCAGGGAATACACGGTTTTCTTTGTGGCAACAAGGAGAATTTTTTCATTTTTCGGCAAGACGTCCACAAAAAAAGGACAAACTACCCAAAATTCCACTACCGGTGTGCATTTGTGTATTTTTCTATTTTTTCATAAAGTTTTTATTCCCCCGGATGAAGCAAGAAAAAAAAAGACGCCCCCTATCCAATAAATCAGAGCGGCATCGTCGTCTCTATATTTTACAAAATTTACATATAATATGTCGCTTTTTCCATCCCGTTCTCTAAAATCATCATTCTCTCCGGCTCGGGCTCCATCACCGGCTTGCGTGATTTGCCATAGCGGTTCAGCAATGTTTCGACGGACATGACCATCACCTTGGGAACCATCTGTTCCGTATGATCTCGTAATCTCATCCTCCCTTGAGGATGAATGACGCTCATCAGCAGGCGCAAATATTGGCGCGTACACCAAGAGAATAGGCCTCGCGGCAACTCCCTTACGG
This sequence comes from Paenibacillus popilliae ATCC 14706, assembly GCF_000315235.1. Classification (GTDB taxonomy): domain Bacteria; phylum Bacillota; class Bacilli; order Paenibacillales; family Paenibacillaceae; genus Paenibacillus_B; species Paenibacillus_B popilliae. The sequence goes on from NZ_BALG01000134.1 coordinate 9,877, forward strand.
TGAAACCGAATTGCTCCGGTCCCCGATGGATCATGCTTACGCCGTATAATGCCTTCACGTTCGCCCTCAACTCTGGATGATCCATAATATAATCCGCAAGCTCCGGCAGCGATTTCTCGACGGAGCGTATCATCTGAATTGCGAGCTGGACGGGAGAACGCGAGCGCCGGACCATCTCGTACAGCCGGTTGTTATCGAAATGAAGCTCCAGAATCTCATTGTCCCGGTTCAACTCGACCCCATCATCCAAATGAATCGTCTGCCCATGATACGGGCGGATGCGGAAATGAAACACGGGATCTTGCCGATTGGTCGTCTGAAGGCCATACAGCACATGGAACGCCTTCTCATATAGAAGCCAACCGCTGATTATGCTGCGCTTCAGCCAGGAAGGATTGCTGCTCTTCTCCTTCTCGGTCTCCTTGATTAGCTCGTCTATACGTACACAGGACAGCTCGTGCCCAGCCGCTTCCTTCAAAAACCGCTCCAACGCCTTCAGCATGATGCCCGGAGCTTCCTCGTTGGCACCAAGCGTATGGCCGCAATCGTGCAGAAGGAGAACCTCGCCGCCCCGGCATCGATTCATCATCCGCCGGAACAGCCGTTCCTCACCGACCTTCTTCCGCCAATCGTTGAACATGCCGGACCAGAGTATAATTTGAAGATGACCGAGATTGCCATAGTCAAATAAATTGACAATCCCCCACGGTGGCCGATAATAGTATGATCGTTGTCCGGTAGCGGACAAAATGATATCTGACGTTTTACGAATTTGCTGTTTTACCGTTTTCGGACGCATCAGCCAGTTCGATTTATGGACGTAGTTGTGGATCCCAATCAAATGCCCCTCATCGCTCATTCGCTGCAGCAAATCGGGATGCTTTTTTGCATGCATGCCAACGACAAAGAAAGTTGCCTTTGCGTTGTATTTCTTTAATAGATCCAGCAGCTGCGGCGTATATTCCGGATCTGGCCCATCATCGAACGTCAGCGCCAGCTTCGAATCCGATCTGCCTTTTTGAAACACACGAAAACCGAATAATCGGCTGATGATACCTGGTAGAAATGCATAAAACGTCAGGATGTAAAAACACCATAATAAAATGATTTCCATCCCCATTTCCTCGTTTCGTTCTTATATCTATACCCTCGAGGCGATAAGTTTATTGTAACATACTCATGAAAGAATAGGCACCGGAATTCAATTTCGTGTACAATGGGATCCAAGAAAAGAATAGGGAGCAAAGGAGTTATTTCCATGATCGGATTTTACCGCAAATATTGGAGGACGGCTTTTGACATTGGACTGCTTTTACTAACGATTTACCTTATTATGTACAGCTTCAGTTATCTATATTCCATCGCCAAGCCCATTTTCTTTGCCTTCATTGTGTTCATGCTTATTGAACCGATGGCCAGATTTTTCCATCGACACGGCGTTAACAAGGCGATCGCTTCCGCCCTGTCAATAGGTCTGTTTCTTTTACTCATTCTGGGGGCTATTTTTGGTCTTGGCTTCATTTTGATGAAGCAGGCGATCGAGCTCCAGGAGAGAATGCCCAAATATTTTGAAGTCCTTCAGAAGGAATTGTCAAATATTACTAAATTCCTCCATCAAAAATATGTGGCGCTCCCCGAAGACGTGACCATGCGCCTGAATGAATATGTCGGAACGATCACGAAGAAAGGCTCGCAAATTGCGCTCGACTTTTTAAGCTGGCTTATCAATCATGTTTCCTCTTTCTCGGCATTCACCCTTAATTTCGGCATCGCGATGATACTGGCTTTTTTCCTTAGCATCGAGATCGATACGTGGAGAAGGGCCGCGCGTAACCATACGCCCAAGACATTTCGACATGCATATACGTTCCTTAAGGAAAATGTCATTAAAGGGATCGCCGCCTATTTGACAGCACAGTTGAAGCTCATCTCAATTACGTTCTCCATCATTTTCACCTCGCTGCTGCTCCTTGGGGTTAGCAATGCGTTTCTTATCGGCCTCTTGTCCGCTTTGTTCGATCTGCTGCCGCTGCTTGGCGTTCCGGTCATTTTCATTCCTTGGATCGTTTACTTATTCATCGCGGGGAACAGTTGGCTCGCAATTTGGCTTACGGTCGTTTTGGGCGTCACGCTGATTACCCGGCAAATATTAGATCCGAAAATTACGGGCAATACGTTAGGGGTGTCTGCGTTTACGATGCTTTCCTTTATGATATTGTCTTTGTCGTTATTTGGTATCGTCGGGGTTGTGCTGTCGCCTATTCTCCTTATCTTGGTCAAGGCTCTCTATGATCAAGGGTATTTGAACAAATGGATTCGTATGCCAAAAGAAGAATTCGATGCTCCCCCTTTCCCGGAAGGACCGGATGCGATTAACGGAACCGCGCGGGATTCGGACAATCATTAATTTTCCGGCTGGCACGAAGCCGCAGCTGCGCGGAGAAGCCTGAACAGGCGGTTACTGCGTGCTGCGGCGCGGGAAGCCGGAATTATCACGTGCTGCGAGCAGATCCATCACTTTACCGAACAAGACGGTTGCCCGGTGGAACGTCCCGGCGGGCTCATCCTCAAAGACGACGCTAACCGCATATCGGGGCTTCTCGACCGGACCATAGCCGACGAACCACGTATGAAGTCGTTCGCTTCCGTAAGCATCTGCCTGTGCGGTACCGCTTTTGCCTGCCAGCCTCCAGACCGCTTGGCGAAGCGGCTGCCCCGTCCCATAGGCGACAGTATCCTCCATCCAATGACGTACCTGTCTTGCCGTCTGCGGCTTCATCACCCGTCCGCTTTCGATTCCGGCAGCGAAACGGGCGAAGGGAAGCCCGTTCGCATAGCGAAGCTCCTGAACGAGGCGTGGCTCCCCTGCGGCTCCGTCCTGAAGCAGAGTTGCGATAAAATTGGCGGCCGCCAACGGCGTAAGGCGCACATTTCGCTGACCAATGCCAAGCTGTGCCCGCTCTCCCCCGTCAATCGTTCCACGATCCTCTCCCGCCGCAAATATCCGGCTCGCCTCCTCGCCATCAAAATGCTTCAACCGGTTATGCCCACGGCCATCCGAGGAGCTCATGCCAACGGTGCCTGCCATTCCTACCCGCTTGGCGTACGCCTCCAGCCCGGCGGCGCCCATCCGTTCTGCAAGCTCGGCGAATACGACATTGCAGGATTCCGCCAACGCTTCGCGGAGCGTCAATGTTCCATGCCCGTCCTTAACCCAACAGGATAGACCGTATTTACCATAGTCGCCGCTGCAATGGAATCGCTCTTGCGGATCCGTTACCTGGGCTTCGAGCGCGGCAGCGGCGATGAACAGCTTATACACGGATCCCGGGGGCAACGCTTTGAGCACACGGTTATTCCAGCTCCCCTGCTCCGGCATCACATGATTCGGATCGGCGGCCGGGCGGGACGCCATCGCGATGACATCGCGCGTCACGACATCGAGCACGATGACTGAGCCCTTCTTCATTCCCATTTCATCCGCAGCTCGCCCGATAGCAGCCTCAATCTCGCGATCCGCCGTCGTAATAAGCTGTAGCGGATAATACGGATTGTCCGGACGGCGGATCCGGATGTCGAGACCGTAGAGCGGACGCTGATCCGCATCGGTATAATGGACGAGAATCGTCGGTCCGAGACTCCGAAGCAACGGCTCGAACGACTGTTCCAATCCTGATCTCCCGCTCGTCCCCGTCATGCCCGCTTTCGCTTGCTCCCCGGCTGCAGCTGATTGCGCGATAAAGCCGATCCATTGCGGAGTCCCTTTGCCGAGCGGATACCGGACCGTGATGGGAAGGGAACGCACTCCGTTCCAGCCGGAAGCATTCAGCCGCCGGGCTTGCTCCGGCGTGAGCGGATGCGGCAGCTTGGCGTCGTGGGACGAAGGCCATACGAGCGGTTCCGCAACGCTCTCCCAGCGTGCCCGCACGTCCTGTTCTGTCGTATGGAACCAGAGCGCAAGCATGCGTACCGCTTCGGAGGGTATCGAGTCGCGATGAACGGGGAACAGGACAGCAGCCTGCACAGCCGCTCCCGTATAGGGACGGCCATTGCGATCCAGGATCGCCCCCCGGCCGTCGTCGAGCACGATACCTCGTTCCCGCTGTATAATGGAACGCTGCAGAAGCGTATGGCCCCCCCCTTGCACGGGACGATGCGGCTCGATAAGCTGCAGCCAGCCGAGCCTCATCATGTAGACGCCGAGTACCGCCACAATCCAGATGCTTGCCACAGCTATGCGTCCCCGGGTAAGCGACAGCAGCCCGGCTAGCTGCGCTTTGCCGAATTTCCCATTTTGCTCCTCCATGCCCATCCTCCTTCCGTGGATATCCAAACGATGATGCTTCTACGTCCAGTATCGACGGAAACGTATACAAAAAAACGGCACCGATAAAGAAACATATACATGGCAAGAGAATGTTTGGGATTACATTTATACGGTATGGAAATAGACCAAGACGATATCCCCAACCCTTCTACCATCAATAGCATCAAGGTTGAAGACAATGAAGTATAACTTTGTGTAAACTCGTTTATAGAGAATCTCCCCGAGAGGGAGATCGACCCTCACGGCAGATGCTGGCCGATGCGCTCTAGAAAGAAAACGGAGAGCTGCAGCAGCATTTGGCCCCAGTTTTGCACGCAGCCCGTCCATTTGCGAGTGACATCGATAGTGACGAGGTATAGCATCTTTAGCAATGCCTCGTCCGTCGGGAAGATGCTTTTGCCCTTGGTCACTTTTCGTAGCTGGCGATGGTAGCTTTCGATCATGTTTGTCGTGTAGATGAGCTTGCGGATCTCTGGCGGATACTTGAAGAACGTAGCGAGTTCATCCCAATTGGTACGCCACGAACGGATAATCTCTTCGGGTAGCTTCCATCATTTTATGGTATAATCTTCGTAGCCCTTATTGAAACGGAGAGAAACCATGCCCTTCCAATCGAAAAAAGAAAAGTTAGTATTATCCATTGCCGATCGAGAAATGCTTCAACGAATCAGTCACGCGCGTTCAGAAGAATATCGCCGGGTAGAGCGCGCACGTATTCTGCTTCATTAATGCCGACGGCTTGAGCATCCCAAAGATCGCAGAAATTCTCGGTACAACGGTACCCAAGGTCCATCGCTGTGTCGATAAATCACTGGCATTAGGGCCGGATGCCGCATTGGGAGAAGAACAGCGTTCAGGTCGGCCTTCCGTTGTAA